>CAINGG010000231.1 GCA_903848435.1 uncultured Actinomycetes bacterium
CATGGCGCATCGACCCCGACGGCTCACTCGGCATCCGCCAGTACTTCGAGGCACCCGGTCGCCCCGGCGACAAGATGACCGTCGACGACTACTACGGCTACGTCTTCGACCACAACGTGCCGGGCCTACCCGAGAAGGCGCAGGCTGAGGGCCTGACTCCCCTGGAATACATGCGCAAGTACGGCGCGGTCGAGATCGTCAATGGCCTCTACCGCCAGGACGAGCGACCGCTGACGGAAGCCGAGCTCGATGGCGCGATCCCCGATGCCCACGGAGTGCTGCGCAAGGCGATCACCCCCGAAACCCAAAAGCCGCTCGTCGGTGAGGCCGGTGCCGTCGGCATCGAGATGGAGGACGGCTCGAAGGTCGCCGGGTGGCTCACGCCCTCGCGCAAGCTCGAGCTCTACTCCCCCACGATGGCCGACTTCGGCTGGCCCGAATACGCGACACCGACCTACATCGAGTCGCACGTGCATCACTCGACGATCGATGAGACCCAGGGCGAGATGCTGCTCGTGCCGACCTTCCGACTGCCGACCCTGATCCACACCCGGTCGGGCAACGCGAAGTACCTCAATGAGATCTCCAACAAGCACCCGATGTGGATGCACCCGTCCGATGCGGCGCGCCTGGGCAATCTGCAGACGGGCGACATGGTGCGAGTCAACACCGAGATCGGCTACTTTGTGGCGCGCATCTGGGTGACCGAGGCCATCCGTCCCGGTGTCACGGCCCTGTCGCACCACATGGGCCGCTGGCGCACCACCGATGACGCCGGCAGCCGGTGGGTGAGCGGCAAGGTCGACGTCGGGCAGATGCCCGACGGCCGCTGGCGCCTGCGCTACAAGGAGGGCGTCAAGCCCTTCGTGAGCGACGATCCCGACTCGATGCGCATCCATTGGGAGGATCCGGGCGTTCATCAAAACCTCGCCTTCCCGGTGCACCCTGACACCTGGTCGGGCATGCACTGCTGGCACCAGAAGGTGAGCATCGAGCGAGCCCACGACGAGGACAAGTACGGCGATGTCGTCGTCGACACGGCCAAGTCGCGCGAGGTGTACCGGGAGTGGATGTCACGCACTCGTCCGGGCCCCGGCCCTGGCGGACTTCGCCGACCCATGTTCATGATGCGACCGGTGATGCCCCAGGTTCAGGCCTACTATGTCGACGGGATGCCGCAATAGTCGAGCTCGATGCTTCACCCACCGTGGATTGTCCGAACTGGAGGGGTGCTCGTGATGTCAAGCAACCATGAAGTGTCACGCCGAGGGTTCCTGGTCGGCATGGCTGGCGTGGCCGGCGCCGCACTCGCGGTCGGTGCAACGTCCCCAGCGCGGGGAGCGGCCAACAAGCCCCTCTACACGCCCGAGCAGGCGTTCAAGTGGCTCAAGCAGGGCAACCGACGCTGGGTGAACCGGAACATCAGGAACGTCGACCACACCCCACCCGAAGGCGACACCACCAAAGGACAGTGGCCTTTCGCCGCGGTCCTGTCGTGCGCCGACTCCAGGGTGAACCCCGAGAGGGTCTTCGACGTGCAGCGAGCCAACCTCTTCAATGTGCGCAACGCAGGCAACATCGGCACCGACGGCATCAGCATCGGATCCCTGGAGTACTCCGTGGCGGTCCTGAAGGTCGCGCTAGTGGTGGTGCTGGGCCACAGCAGCTGCGGCGCCGTCTCGGCAAGTCAAAACACCTTGCGCACAGGTGAGTACCCGGGTGGCGACATCGACGATGTCGTGAACGCCATCCTTCCGGCCATCGAGGACCTGCCCAAGGACCAGACGCTGGCCGACGGGATCTGGGCCAATGCGGGCTACTCCGCACGCGCCTTGAGGCGCAGCAGCATCATCGCGGAGGCGATCGACAGCGGCACACTCCGAGTGAAGTACGCGATGTACGACCTCAAGTCGCGCAAGGCGACATTCGCCTGATCGGCCGCCAACTCCTCCTCTGGGTGAGGCGTAAACCGCCAATCCCTCCCGGCTTCAGCAGCGAGGTGGTGCAATACGGCGATGGAGTTGCTGCCATCCGCCGAGCCATTTCCTGCCTTTCCCGCCGACTTTGCCTGGGGCACCGCGAGCGCGGCCTACCAGATCGAGGGGGCGTGGAACGAGGACGGCAAGGGTCCCTCGACGTGGGACACATTCACCCATCAGCCCGGGCGAGTCACGCGTGGGCAGACCGGCGAC
>CAINGG010000232.1 GCA_903848435.1 uncultured Actinomycetes bacterium
GACCCTCGACCGTGCGGCCTATCGGCAACTCGGTGTCAACGCGGGGCGACATGCGAAGGGATCGACACCCGAGCCGCAGCGCAACCCCTATTCCGACGAGGCGATCGAAGCGCGCTACCACACCGCGGTCGTGTCGCTGGTCGCCATCGAACGCGACTGCTCCACCGCTGGTGCCGCGCCCGACACCCTGACCCTGGTGGAGGCGCCTTGACCATCGCGAGATCAGGTCGACCGGTTGCGGAGGTGACCCTCGATGCCGTGCGTGCAGGTGAGATCACTCCCGACGATGTGCGCATCCATCCCGACACGCTGCAGCACCAGGCGCGTGTCGCCGAGCAGCACGGCAACCCGCAGCTGGCTGCCAACTTCCGGCGCGCAGCCGAGTTGACTCAGTTGGCCGACGACCGAGTCATGGCCATCTACGAGGCATTGCGGCCGGGGCGCTCGTCCGTTGCTGACCTCGAGGCCATCGCAAGCGAGCTCGACCGGGCAGCAGCACCCGCGACCGCGGCGCTGGTGCGCGAGGCGGCACAGGCCTACGCCGCGCGCGGCCTGGCGACGTGACCACTGTCGCCGGCATCGATATCGGCAACGCCACCACCGAAATCGTCATCGCCGTCGATGGGGAACCGGTGCTGTGGGACCGCATGCCGACGCGCGGAGTGAAGGGCAGCATCGCGTCCGGAGAAGGCGCGGCGCGACTGCTGGGCCGCATGGAGCGACGCCTCGGTCGTCGTGTCGATCTCGCGGTGATGACCCATCAGCAGCCTGTCGACACCTCCTGCATCGATGTCGGGCTCACCCCGACCCACACCGGGAGGCTCGTCGTCCTGTCGCGCGGACCGGTATCGCCCGCGGGCAGCGGATTCGGGGTGGGATCTCCCATGGCGGTGGAGCGCGAGCCGCAGGACATCGGCGAACCCGTTGTCTTGGTCGCCGCTGATCCGCTGGGCTATCGCGAGACTGCGCAGCGCGTGAGACGTTGGCGTGACGCGGGCGCCGATGTCGTGGCCGTGGTGCTGGCCGGTGACGAGGCACGTCTGGTGTCGGCACGGATCGAAGCGCGGATACCCGTCGTCGACTCCATCGATGCCGCCGCCGTACTGGCGTGCGCGCGGGTGGGCGTCGAGGTAGCAGGTGAGGGCCGGTCACTCGGCGTGCTGAGCGATCCCCTGCGGCTCGGCGCCGCACTCGGACTCGATGGCGGCGAGCACCTCGATGCCGTTGCGGCGGTGGAAGCGCTGAGAGGCTCTCGCAGCGCGGTGGTCGGCGTCCTCGATTCTCGACCTGCTGTGCCCCAGGCGAATGAGCACGCCTGGTTGAGTGATCTGCGCGCACAGGCTGACGACGTGTGGACGGTTGACCTGCGTGAGGTGGTCGATATCCCTGGCTGGCGGGCAGATGTCGTCGCGTCCACCTCAATGGTCGTGGCCTCCCTGCAGGGCACCAGTGGCGACAACCTCCACGTCGATGGACTTAGCCGCCGATGGGATGGCGAGGTGCGCGTGCTGTCGTCGGAGGTAGCGGCCGGGCGGGTCGGTGCGCTCACCACGCCGGGTGCCTCCGCTGATGCCGTCGTGCTGGATCTTGGTGGCGGAACGCTCGACATGTCGAGTGATATCGCACACGCGACGGTTGCCGGATGCGGCGAGATGCTGACCGTGGCCGTGGCGGACGTTCTGGAGATCTCGCGCGGTGCGTCGGAGTGGGTCAAGCGCGGGCCTGCTCGCCGGATCGATGGGCCGCAGTTGGCCATCGAGGAGGACGGCGGGCGCCATTTCCTCGATCCGCCCGCTCCAGCTGGCACCGTCGGCTGGCTGGTGTGCCAGGGGCCCGGCGGTGCACTGCCGTTTGCGCGCCACCTGGGTGGCTCGGAGTGGCGCATGCTGCGGCTAGCGCTCAAGGAGGCAGTGATCGGCGACAACGTGCGCCGCGTGGTTCCCGAGGGCGCGCGCTCGGAGATCGTGCTGGTCGGTGGTCCGGCTGGAGACGACGAGCTCGTCGAGGCCGTTGGCCGTGCCGTGCCGGGCGCCGTGATCGGCCGAGCTGATGTGGCCGGGCAGTTGGGCCATCGCTGGGCGGTGGCCTGGGGATTGGTCCTCGCCGCCGCGCCCTGAGTGACGCCTGTACCCTCTTCGGCGGTGGCGTGTCCGAGCGGCCAAAGGAGCACGCCTCGAAAGCGTGTGTGGGGGCAACTCCACCGTGGGTTCA
>CAINGG010000233.1 GCA_903848435.1 uncultured Actinomycetes bacterium
AAGACGGAGGCGCTGGCGTAGGGCTCCAGCACGGACTGCTGCGCCTGCTTGATCTGCAGCACCAGCACATCGCTTTCGTCGCGGCCTTCCAGCAAGAGCACCCAGGCCAGCAGGCCGACACTGCCGACTCCTACCACCTTGTGGCCGAAGTCGATGACCTCGTAGCGCTCGAGGATGGCTCGACGATCTGGTGCAAGGCTCTCGAAGTACTGGTCCATGGCCCCCAGCATCATCTGGCGCGCTGCTGTGTCTTCGGGTACCCGAACGAGCACGGGAGGCTGGTCGAGGAAGCGACGGTGGCCATCGACGCTCGCGGTCAGCTTGTTGACCGCGGTCCACACGGTGCGCGTCTGGGCCTTGTCGAAGGACTTGCGTAGCGCCTTGATGGTGGCTGTCTTGGTGCTGGTCTGTGCCCACCTGTCGACCATCGAGGCGTCGACACGGTCGTACCAGATCGCCAACTCACTCATCTTGGCGTAGTTGGCCATGGACATGCGGTATCGGGCAGCAGCCGCTCGGGCCGCTGCACGCCCGGCCTGATCATCGAACCCGCTGTCGCGGGCGGCGAGCGCAAAGGACGCGGCAAGGCGCTTGAGGTCCCACTCGAAGGGCCCGGGATTGGTCTCGTCGAAATCGTTGAGGTCGAAGACCGGGACTCGATCCGGCGCGGCGTACAGACCGAAGTTGGACAGGTGCGCATCTCCGCACAGCTGCACGACCAGGCCGCTGTCGGGCTGGGAAGCGAGGTCGGAGGCCATGATGATGGCTGTGCCGCGATAGAAGGCGAACGCGCTGGCACCCATGCGCTCATGCCGCAGCGGAAGCAGACCGGGGACGCGCGAGGCCTCCTGCTGCTCCAAGAGAGCGACCGGATCGGGGCGATCGCCCGAGGCAACCCACTGTGCCTGGCGCTTGCGCGGCACACGCTTGCGTGCGGAGCGGCCGACGGCATCGCGCTCAGCGACCGTGAAGTGCGGAACGAAGGTATGGAAGGGCTCGGTCACGCGGGCAGCCTAGTGCGCGGGGTCCGCCGAGGGGCGGCCACGTTGCGCACATCGAGGGGCACCAGCAGACGGCGCACGCTCGTTCGCCAACCGGTGGCCGCGCGCACAGCTCGACCGACATTGCCGCTCGCACGCCAGGCTTCATCGATGCCGGCGGTGGTCGGCTCGCCCGCACCGTAGAGCGCAGGGCCCGCCAGCCTCGCGAGCGTCACCACGCTCCAGGTCACGTCATCCGGCATGTCCTCGGGGTAGTCAGCATCGGAGGCGGGCGCATAGGACACCGGCAGGGGGATCCATGCCTCCGCCAGGAGCAGTCGAGCCCACGTCCATGCCCCGAGCACCTGATCGCGAGCATCGCCGCGGCGAAGTGACGCGCGCACGCGTCGCCGGCGCATGGCGACGTAGGCAAGCCACAGGAGACCCAGCAGTCCAATGAGACCGGGTACGACGAATTGCCACGGGATCGCGATCGACTCATCCGCGACTGCCTGGTCCTCCTCCCCGCCACCACCGTCTGCAGTGTCCCCTCCGCCATCTCCGCCGCTCGCGCTCGGATCGGGCTCTGGCTCGGGCCGCTGGGGCACCTGATCGGGAGTCAGCGGCTTGACCACCGCCGGGCGCCCGGCGTCACGATCCTGCGGTGACGACTGGAACGCCACCCAGCCGAGTCCGTCGAGCCTGGCCTCCGGCCAGATGCTCACCTGGCCGGCGGTGACCGACGTGACACCCGCCGATGGAGCGTCGTCGAGCGGGAAACCGATGACCAGGCGGGTGGGCACGCCCCACGACCGGGCAATGAGCGCCCAGATGGCGGCGTACTGCTCTTGGAATCCCTCGCCGAGTTCGAGTACGCGATTGAGCCCCTCATAGGAGCGATCGGGTGTGCCGAGGAAGAGGGACTGTGCCGTGGCCGGACGCAGGCTAGGACTGCGCAGCAGTTCCGAGAGCATGACCAGTCGTTTCCACGTGCTCTCGCCGGCCTCCGCCTCCACGGTCTGCGCCAGTGAGGCCATCGGGCCGCCGAGCGGTCCGGGGATCGCAAGGGCCGGATCGAGATCGTCGCTCATGGCCGGTCCGGCGGCACGAACCTGGTCTGGCTCGGCGACCGCGATCGAGTAGCGCACGTCGAAGGCCTGGTCGATCGGCGACGACACCGCCGCGATGATGCCCGCCGCGGGATCCGCGCGTGTCGCCACCGGCGAGAGCACCTGGTCGACGCGCTGCGGCACGGGCACCCACTGACCCGGCATTCCGACACCGACGGTCACTCGCGTGCCCGCCTCGTAGGTCTCGGAAGGAGCATCGATGCCGGCAGGCGGGATCTTGTCGCCGGCCACCCCGTAGGTCGGTGGTGCGATCCACGCGATCCCGTTGTACGACGCAAAGGTGGCCCACGTGGGTCGGTTACCCGGGCTTTCTGGACCGGTGGCGATGGCGAAGAGCAGGCGACCTTGCTCATTGGGGTCCAATTGCCAACGTGCCGCGGTCAGAAAGGGGTCGGGGACGCCACCGTCCGTGCGCGACTGCTCGGTCTCCCGTCCGAAGAGGTCATTGATGCGCGCGGTGCCGGTGAGCGGCTCGGCCCACAGTGACACCGCGTAGGTCGCCAGGGACGCCAGGGCCATCGTGATCACCACGAGCACCTCGGCCCAGCGGGCAGGGCGCACGGGCTCGATGCCGTTCCACGGGCCCAGGAGGATGAGCAGAAGGGTGATGGACAGCGTCGTGAAGGCGGCGAGGACACCGCCTTCCAGCGATCCGGTCACGCCACTCGACAAGACGCCTGTCACGAGAGCGATGCTCGGGATGGCTGCTGCCACGGCGATCCGCCCGCGCGCGAGTGCCTGGCCCGCCCAGGTGCCGATCAGCAGCGAGCCAGCAAGACCCGCGGCCAGCAGCAGGCTGGAGGGTGCGTAGCCGCCGGGGCCGACGGCGATGCCGACACCCATGCCGAAGGCCACTGCACCGAGCCCGATCCACGGCCCAAGTCCAGCGGTCACGCCGGCCACGAGGATGACGAGAGGCGCGTAGACGAACCCGCTCAGTGTGCCTTCGATGACGAGCGGCATGGCCAGGGAGACCAGGAGGGCAGGCAGCGCTGCGACGACCGCAACACCCCAACGCTGCCCGGGGGTGATCTCCGATGTGGGTGTCTCCTGCGCACGCGCCCGGCGCGGCGGCCGATCCGCTGCTCGGGAGCCACTGGCGGCAGAACGCTCCTGCGTCGACGTGCTCATGGCCGCAGGACCGCCACGGCCGGGATGCGGTCCCACCAACCCATGGCCTCGTGGCCGCGCACCACGATGGTGGTGCCCCGGTTGGCGCGTAGTAGACGTGTGTCGACACCCGACGAGCCCCTCTCGACGAGCGCGAGCATGTCGATCGCGGCCGACGAACGGCCCGTGCCGTGCGCGGCTCGCTCCCCCGACGTCGTGCACACCTCGACATCGAGCCCAGACGAGGCGGCGACCGTCGCGAGCGATGCGATGAAGTCGACGGCGTTCTCGAATTCGTCCGCACTCGTGTAGGCACGTGCCTCGACGACGAGCACCAGGGTCAGGCGCGGCCGCGTCACGTCGATGTATTGCCGCATCATGAGGGTGCCGGTTTTGGCGGAGGACTTCCAGTGCACGTGGCGCAGCTCATCGCCGATGACGTATTCGCGCAGCATCGCGAAGGTCGTCGTGCCCATCTCCGATGAGCCGCCGAACTCGGCGAGGGCGCTCGGCAGCGAGGCCATCGACACCGGTCGTACGCGCGGCACGACGAGTATCGCGACGCCGTCAGCCTCGCCGACGATGCGCCGGAAGAGGCCCCACGGGTCGACACGCTCCACAACCCAGGGGCCCAGGCTGAGCGGGCCACGCCGATGGGTCGGCACGGGCACGTCGGCGTGCACGCCACTGGCATCCCACACCACTGGCACGCGATCACCGATGCCCGTCGGTGTGTGGCTGCGCAACCGAAGCCCGCGTCGATGGGCCCGGTCGGCATCGAGGTCAAGCCGCACCGTCACGTCGGCCAAGCGTTCGACGCGCGGGGGCGCCGAGCAGGTCACGTCGACGGGGCGCCCGCCCGACACAAGGAAGAAGGAGACAAGGAGCAGGACGAGCGCGCCGGCAGCAAGCCCCAGCAGCTCGGGGTAGCCGAGCAGGAAGGCGAGCGCCACGAGGACCAGGGCGGTGATGATCACGCCCACTCCCCGGGCGGTCAGTCGCGATCTCACCCGGCGGGCACCCCGGAGACGACCTGCTCGATCGCGCGAGTACGCGCGGCCGAATCGGCCTCGACGTCATTGAGCACGATGCGGTGTGCGAGGACCGGCACGGCCAGGCGCTGCACGTCGACCGGGGTGACGTAGGTCCGACCTGCCATGGCGGCCGAGACCTGGGCCGCTCGCAGTAGTCCCACGCTGCCGCGCGGGCTCGCCCCGAGGCGGACGCCCGGCGATGTGCGGGTGGCGGAGGTCAGGCGCACGACGTACTCCATGACCGACGGCTCGACATGCACGGTGCGTGCGAGCGCGACCATGCGCCGAATGCCATCGGCATCGCCGACCGCCTGGAGTTCTTCGATGGTCAGGCCGCGGTGGCTGTTGGCCAGCACGCGCACCTCAGCCTCGAGATCGGGGTAGCCAATGGACACCGACATCAAGAAGCGGTCGAGCTGGGCTTCGGGCAGCGGGAAGGTGCCGTCCATCTCGATGGGGTTTTGCGTGGCCAGCACGAGGAAGGGTCGTGGCACGGCGTGGGTGACGCCGTCGACCGTGACCGTGCGCTCCTCCATGACTTCGAGCAGCGCTGACTGCGTGCGCGGCGAGGCGCGGTTGATCTCGTCGGCCAGCACGATGTGCGCGAAGACCGGGCCCTGGTGGAACTCGAAGGTGCCCGATCCCTGGTGGAAGATCGACACGCCGGTGACATCGCTGGGCAGCAGGTCGGGGGTGAACTGGATGCGGTTCCACGACATCCCCAGCGTGGCGGCGATGCTGCGGGCCAGCGAGGTCTTGCCGACGCCCGGCACGTCCTCCAGGAGCAGGTGACCCTCGGCCAGCAGGCAGGTCACCGCCAGGGAGATCACCTCGCGCTTGCCCTGGATGAACCCCGCGACGTTGTCGACGATGGCCTCGGCGTTGGCCGCGAACCGCTGGGCATCCTCGGCCGAGAGGGGCTCGCTCATGCCGCCACCCTAGGGGAGCCGCCCGGCTGTCGCCGAGGGTTCGGCGCCCTCCCCTGCCAATGACCGGATTGCCGTGGACCGGGCCGACGCCCTCGGGCAGGCTAGGCCAATGACCTCCATGGAAAGCCAAGGACAGGGCCGCATCGTCGTGGGCTTCGACGGTTCCGACCATGCTCGCCGCGCCGTCGACTGGGCCGCGCGCGAGGCACTCTCGCGCGGCGTCGGCATGCTCATCGTGTCGGCGTTCACGCCGCCCGCAGGCGGCTCCAGCTTCGGATTCGGCGCCTACCTTTCTCCTGACGCGCTCGACGACATGGCCGAGCGCATGACCGTCGACCTTGCCGCGTATGCCGATGAGGTGCGCGCGGCGCACCCGGGCGTCGACGTGACGTCGGAGGTGGTGATGGGCAGTCCGACGACGGCCCTCGTGGAGGCGAGCGAGGAAGCGGTGCTCACCGTCGTGGGAAGCCGCGGCCTGGGCGGCTTTCGCGGCCTGCTGCTCGGGTCCGTGGGCGTGCAGGTGGCTGCCAATGCGCACGGACCGGTGGTGGTGCTGCGCGCAGAGGCCCCCGCGGATACGCGCACGATCGTCGTCGGCGTTGACGGCTCCGACCTGTCCAACGAAGCCGTGGACTTCGCCTTCGACATGGCCAGCCGGCACGGCTGGAACCTGCGGGCCGTCCACGCCTGGGAGGTGCCGTCGTACGACGTGCTGGCCTCCCCCATGGGACCGCCCCCGATGAGCATCGACGACCTCGGCGAGGCCGACGAGCGCATCCCGGCCGAGGCCCTGGCCGGCCATCGCGCGCGCTACCCGGACGTGACCGTCGAGGTGTGCACGGCACGCGGCACCCCGGCCCGCGCCATTCTCGACAACGCCAAGGACGCCGCCATGATCGCCGTCGGTTCACGCGGACGCGGCGAGTTCATGGGCGCAATGCTGGGGTCTGTGGGACAGGGCGTGCTCTACAAGGCCAAGGTGCCTGTTGCTGTCATCGGTGGTGGCAGCGAGGAGTGATGCGAGCCTCGACCTGCCGGGTGCGTCGACAGCGCGCCAGGTAGCCTCGGGGCATGGCCGATCGCCCACCTGACCGCCTCGTGTGGGTCGACTGCGAGATGACCGGCCTTGACCTAGGCAAGGACCAACTCGTGGAGATCGCCGTGGTCGTGACCGAGTCCGACCTGACCGAACTCGATTCGGGCCTCAACATCATCATCCGACCCGCTGACATGTCGGTGCTCGACAGCATGGATGAGGTCGTTCG
>CAINGG010000234.1 GCA_903848435.1 uncultured Actinomycetes bacterium
ATGAGCCCGGCTACCTTCCCGGCTACGGCTGGATTCCGGCGCCGATCGCGCGGGAGATCCTCGCCGACACTGACAAGTGGCGGCGCTGGCTTGTGGACGACTCCTCGCGCAAGATCATCGAGGCGGGCGCTACGCGATACCGCCCGAGCCAGGCGCTGCGCGACCTTATCGCCGGCCGCGACCTGACGTGCACCGCAGACACCTGCACGCGACCCGCGAGCAACACTCAGCTCGACCATGCGATCGATTTCGACGGCTCCAACACCACGCCCGACAACATGCACGCCGTATGCGGACCAGACCATCTCGTGGTGACCGCCGGCCATTTCCTCATCGATTCCGATGAGCAGGGCCAGATCTCCTGGGTGTCCACCGCGACCGGACATGCCTACCCCAGTCACCCCGACCTGCTGCACGAGCAGCCGGTGCGATCGGTGACGGAGACGGTTGGTGAGCCGATGGGGTGAATGGACGTGTCCAGGAGTAGCCCGGCAACGTGACCGCGGATCGCACGCGGGCCACTGGACGGTTGCGCGCCCAGGCGACACTAGGCGGTGGGTCGCACACTTGCCGCTAGATGGTTGACCAGACGCGAGCCACTAGAGCGTGCCGCGCTGCTCCTTGTTGCGCTGCGTCCACTCGCGCATACGGGGCGGGTAGCCGACCAGTTGCGTGTCGTAGATGGGGATGCCCCACTTGCGGGCAAGGTCGCGCGCCTCCTCGGGCGTCTCGACACGACGACGCGTCCACTCGCCATCGTGGGCGACGAGCACGACCGTCGTCTCGGTGGCCATGGTCACGGGTTCGAGGTAAGCCTCGACTCCTCGCCGGCTTCGAGTGAACTCCTCGAGGTGCTTGATGTCCTCACGCGTCGAACCCCGATCCCAGGCGGCATGACGCTTACGGCGGTTGAACAGGCCCATGATTCGAGTGTGCCAGTGGCCGTCGCATCGGCGCGACCGGTGACCCGGGGCAGGTCGCCGCAAGTGAGCACGGCGCCGGCGCGACCGGTGACCCGGGGCAGGTAGCCGACAGCGGCCGACGCATCAGCGCGACTAGACCGCTCCACCCAGCCGCGCCAGGAAAAGTGCCTCGGCAAGCACCATGTTCTCCAACTCCTTGAGGTCCACCGACTCATTGGGCGCATGGATCAGCGCCCCGGGATCCTCCGCGCCGATCAGGAGCACCTCAGCCTGCGGCACGACCTCTTGCAGCGCCGCAACCAACGGAATGCTCCCGCCCTCGCCCGACTCGGCGGCCGGCTTGCCGAAAGCCGTCTCCATCGCCCAGCGAGCCGCCGCGTAGGCCGGACCGTCGGTCGCGATCGCACACCCGCGGCCTTGCTCACCGGGAGTGACGACGACGTCGACGCCCCAGGGAGCAGCAGCGCGCAGGTGATCGCACAGCGCATTCATCGCGCCCTGCGTGTCGGTGCCCGGCGGGATACGCATCGATACCTTGGCGCGCGCGTACGGCACCACCGCGTTGATCGCTCCCTCGACCGGCGGCGCATCCAGGCCGATGACCGAGACGGCGGGACGTGACACCAGTCGATCGGCCAGTGGTCCTGTGCCGAGCAAGGGTTGATCGGCCGACATGCCGAGCTCCTCCCGGAACTCCGCCTCATCCGCAGGTGCCCCGCGCCACTCGAAGCCCGGGATGATCACCGTGTCACCGTTCTCATCACGCAGTGTGTCGAGAACGCGAATCAACGCCAGGAGTGCATCGGGTGCCGGGCCGCCGTACATGCCCGAATGCGCGGGCCGCGGAAGCGTGCGCACCTCCACCTGGCAGTCCACGAGACCGCGCAAGGCAGTGACGAAGGTCGGCTCGCCGACGGCGCGGTTGCCCACGTCGCCGATGACGATGGCGTCTGCCTGCACGGCTTCGGGGTGGTGCAGCACATAGTCGGGCAGCGGACCACCGCACTCCTCCTCGCCCTCGATGAGGGCGACCACCTCAACGGGCACCGACCCCAGTGCGGTACGCAGCGCCTTGACCGCGCCCACGTGCATGACGATGCCGCTCTTGTCATCGGCCGCACCGCGCCCGTAGAGGCGCCCGTGCTTCTCCACGGGAACGAACGGGTCGGTGTGCCAGGCCGATAGATCACCGGCTGGTTGTACGTCGTAGTGCGCATAGAGGAGCACCCGCTTGGCACCGGCACCGCCCCGCGCAACGACCGCGGGCTCACCATCCTCGATGGGCAGCAACTCAGCAGAGAGTCCGGCGTCGACGAAGAGCTGGGACGTCCGCTCCGCGGCCTCGTGCACCGGCTCACGTGGGAAACCGGGAAAGGCGCAGGAGGGGATGCGCACCAGGCTCTCGAGATCGGCGCGCAACTCGGGCATGAGGGCGGCCACTGCGGCTCGGATGCTGTCAACGCTCACGGCGCGAGGCTAACGCCTGGCGACCTACTCGCGTGACTGAACGCCGCGCTACCCCGAGCAACGGGCTCGCGCTCTACCTCACCGTGCCAACGACACCCCGGGGACGTGCGGACGGGCTGACAAGGAACCCCCGCCCGCCCGCACGTCCTGGGATCACCGGAGTGCCTCACGCACCATCGGCTGCCTATCGCGGGAAAGCCGCCGACGGATCGGTTCCGGTGTGGCCTCGTGGGCAGCCACGGATCTGCGCACCACGGGGTCAAGGTCGCGGCCAAGCACCGCGAGGATCTCTGGCTCAGCGCACTCATTGCTCGCGAGCCGTTGACGAATCGTCGAATCCGGATCGCGGGCGAGCTCCCATTGCCCGCGCAGTGTTAGCCCAGGATGCAATGCCACGCACCGACGCACCGCCGGATCCGGATCGAACGCCAAAATGTCGATGAGGTGGGCCTCCTCGCCCAGCAGCCCGGCGTAGCGGAGCCTCTCCTCCCGGGGAATCGAGGCGAGGATGCGTTCCCAGGCACGTGCTGTCACGGAGTCGCCAAATGCGAGAGGGTCTAGGGGATCCGATGCGTGCGCACCGCCGGAGATCGGCTGCGTGAGTGTGGACGGATGCGGCCTGCCGGAGGCACGATCGACGAGCGCCGACGGATGCGGCTCGTCCCAGGCCGGGTCCCCCAGCATGGACGGATGCGGCAGCAGGCGAGCCGACTCCCGATCGCGCCGATAGTCGTCGAGGTTCACCGGATCGTTGCCCATGACCCCTCCCTGCGTCGGACCACCCCAGGTTGCGCCTGCCTCACTCCCCGTGACAGGTCTCGGCCGTCCACTGACCGGTCAGGCGCGCACGACATCGCTGAGCACTCCAATCGCCACGTGTTCGAGCAGCAGCGGGAGCCCGCGCGCGTCGTCGATGGCCTCATCGTCGAGGCCGACAGCTTCGCCGCCCATGGCCTCCACCAGGCCCACGACGAACTCCCGCGCACCCTCTTGGCCGATCGGATGCAGACGCACCTCATGCTCGGAAGCGAGGCCGAGAGCGCGGACGCCGGTCGTCATGATCGAGAGCGACGGCCCTGCCGTGAGAAGCACCGCGACGCAGGGCATCAGGGCGTCACCCTCGACACCGTCGAAGACCACCAGGGTGCGGCGCGCTGCCAGAGCCGCGGGCACCAGGCGGCACAACTCACCAGGATTTCCGCGCACTCCCACGGCGGCGCCGATGAAGGCGAGGGCGCTCTCGGGCCCACCGAGTTGCTCGCGCCCGAGCCAGATGACTCCACCGGGCAAACCCTGACCGAGTGTCTCGGCAACGGCGGCCACCAGCCGTGTCTTGCCCACGCCCGGCTCACCCGTGACGCTGAGGAGTCGGACCGAACCCCACTTCAGGAGCGAGACCGAGAGCTCATGCTCGCCATCGCGCTGCAGCAACGGGGTCGAGTAGGCGGGCGCGTCGACCCGCGATTGCCAGGAAGCGGGGAGCAATGCCGGATCGCGGCCCATGATGCGCGTCGTCGTCTCCACGAACTCAGGACCGGGCTCCATGCCGATCTCACGGAGCACCCGCTGGCGGAAGTCCGCGGCCGCGTTCACCGCGTCAGTCAGTCGCCCGGCCGCCATGAGGCACCGCATGTGCGGAATGACGCGACCCTCCCGGAAGGGCTGCTCAGCCAGTCGGTGTGCCGAGAGCGGAATCACGGACTCCGCGTCACTCGGAGATCGGAAGAGCGTCGTGTAGGGAAAGAGTGTTCAGAGCCGTGGGG
>CAINGG010000235.1 GCA_903848435.1 uncultured Actinomycetes bacterium
GTTGGCAGCGCCACGGCCGCGCCTGTTTCGGGAGCACCGGCGTCATCGGTCCGCGCCGGCGGTGTCGCCGCTATGGATTCGCCGGCCCCGCGCGCCAACGGTGAGGTCCAGTCACTCGCTCGCATGCTGGCGCGTTCGCGCCCCCTCGACGTACGTGCTGACGACCCGCAGATCACCTTCATCGCGGGACTGAAGCGCGACACGACCGCCCTCGATATCCGTGCCACGAGAGCCACCAACCCTGACGAGATCGAGTACCGAGACTTCATGTCCCTCGCCGATGCGGGGGTCGCCTACGGAGCAACTGCCAGCACACTCAAGAAGCTACGCAGCGCGGCCAAGCGCGTTGGCGTGCAAGTGCAGGTGGATCCCTCGCGCCTGCTCGCGCGCTTCACCGCGCCCGCATCCGTGTGGCAGGGGCTCTACGGCATCAAGCCTCGCGTCGCTCAGCCAAGCGCGGGCTCGCCCTATCGCGTCTACTCCTTCGTGCAGGACAAGCAACTCGCGGTCGAGCCCAAGGAGTTCAAGGGCTTGGTCGAGGAGTGGAGTGCGGTCTACGCCGAATACGTCGTTGCCGCCGATCAGGCAGGTATCGATCCTGCCGACAAGGCCGCATTGCAGGGGCTGTTGGCGTCCACCGGGCAGCCACTCGCCTGGCCGACCAACACTGGCACCCTTCCGGTGGGCACCTGCGACGCCAAGGCGCTGAAGGACAGGGCCGTCTTCGCTCCGGCCCAGATCCGCAAGGCGTATCGCTCACTGTCCTTGTCGGCGCGCGGCATGCGCGGGGCTGGCACGAGCCTGACCATCGTGTCGCTCGGTGGAGGCTTCGACCAGTCCGACCTCGACCAGGCGGCAGCGTGCTTCGGCTACAAGCAACCAGCCATCGACGTCGACCTCGGCACCGGTGTCGCCACACCATTCGTCAACGCCTCGATGGAGACACACCTCGACCTGATCACATCGTCATCGGTCATGCCCGAGGCCGAGTCGATCCGGCTCGTGGAGGCGGTCAATGCCGGCATGGGCATCACCGACTCGATCGCGGTGGCACTCAACGTCGACGGAAAGGGCCTCACGTCACCTGACGTCGTCTCCGTGTCCTACGGACTGTGCGAGGCGACGTATGCCGAGGAGTCAGGCCGCTACCTCTCGCTCAACGAAGATCTCTTCCGCATGGCCGCGCTCGTCGGCACCAGCGTCCTCTTCGCCGCTGGAGACAACGGCTCGTCGATGTGCGGTGCGGAAGCGGCGCTGGAGGTCGGCCCCACCGTGTGGTACCCCGCGAGCTCGCCGTGGGTCACCGCTGTCGGCGGTACGCGCCTGGAGCTCAAGGCCGACAACACCCGCGCAGCCGAGATCGTCTGGAACGACTTCCCCTTCGCCGGCGGCAACGCCGCTCCGCCTCCGGCGCCCGCCGGCGCTGGTGGGCCCAGTGCCCTCTTCGATCGTCCGTGGTACCAAGGCGGCGTCACGCCGACGGGCCCGCGTGCGGTCCCCGATGTCGCCCTGCTCGGCGCGATCAGGCCCGGCTGGCCGATCGCCTACGGCGGCCAGATCTTCACGGTGGGCGGCACGAGTGGCGCTGCTCCGTTCCTCGGGGCCAACCTCGCGCTCATGGCCGCGCAGCAGCGCGTTGATGGGTACCCCGGGTTCGGACTGGTCAACCCGTGGTTCTACAAGGCCGCCGCCAAGACTCCCTCGCCGTTCTACGACGTCACCGTCGGAGCCAACAGCGTGCAGATGATCGGTTGCTGCTCGGCCTATGCCGGCTATGACATGGCCAGTGGGCTCGGCGTTCCCGCCATGGATGCCCTCTTCAAGTCCGTCCCCTACCCCGCGGGCTAGCGCGACCTAGGTGACGCGCAGGGCGGAGATGCGCGTGTCCATGTCGGCGAGCGTCACCTCAAGGCGAGCCCATAGTTGTGGGTCGTCCTGATGGCGCTCGTGGAGTAGTTCCTCGGCGACGACGACCGACGCGGCATTGAGCGCATCCGCGAGGAGGATGGCGGCGTCCTGCGGCTCGATGTGCGGGCCCGGGCGCTCCCACAGGCCGCGTGGCTCCGTGGCGGCCGCGTTGACCGCGGTGAGCGCGGCCAGGCGCTCGCGGTTCACGGCGATGCGTGCCGCCGTCGCATCCTGATGATCGCGGACGGTGGCTGCGTAGTCGCGAATGGCGGCCGCCGTGCGACTGAGTGCGTCCAGCGCGGTCAGGCTCGAGCGGCGCGGACGGGTCAGGGCAAAGAGCAGCACCCAGACCCCGGCCAGGACGGTGAAGCCGACGCGGGCGAGCACGTCGGACGTGATCGGCGATCCGGCGAGATTGGCAAACATCAGCACGAAGACGGTGATGCCGATGACCGCCACGGGATAGTTGGCCCAGATGTAGCCGATCGCCAAGTAGGTCGCCACGCCGATCGCAATGATCGATACCAGCACTTCTGCGTGGAGTTGCCCCGCGATCAGGACGAATACGACCGTCAGCACGATGCCCGCCAGCGTGCCCAGGACCCGCATGAAGACGCGCGTCACGGTGCCCGAGAGGTCGGGCTTGGTCACCCAGGCGACCGTCATCGGGAACCAGTAGGCGTGCGGTATTGGGGTCAGCACCGCAAAGAGATTGGCCAGGCCGAAGGCGAGGCAGAGGCGGATAGCGTGCTCGCGGACGGGATCGCCTGCCGTCCAGTGCTCGCGCAGGCGCGGCAGGATAGGCGGATTGGCGATCGGCGGAGGATCCAGTGACGCGCGGCGGCCGATGGGCCACGGCCTGCGCATGCGTGCCGCGGCGTCCCGCAGTGGACCCACGACATCATCGGCGAGGATGGCCAGGCGATCGTTCGGCGCCTGTGCGCGCACCGCTTCAAGGGCGGCCAGCGGCCCGTCGACGTCCCGCGAGAACGGGCCCACGAGCGTGTCCCCGATGGCCTTGGCCACCGGCCCGCTGGCGAGGACGAGTTGCTGCGAGTAGTCCGGCGCCTCTTCCTTCATGGCCAGGAAGGCGAGCAGGCCCAGGCGGGTGCGCTCCAGGTCGGTGATCAGGCCGTTCAGCCAGTCGGAGGTGTCGCCCTGGACGCCGGAGTGATCGCACACGGTTCTGGCTGCCATCGCCTCGATGGCCACGGTCGGGGCGGTCATCTCCAGGCCGGTGCGATGAGTGGCCTCGGCGTACGCGCGGTAGGCCCGTGCAACCGCCACACGGCACGTCAGCATTCGCCGCAGGGGTGTCGCCGCCAGTGAGACCAGTGCATAGGCGGTGCCGCCAACGATGACGAGTCCGGCATCGAGGAAGGCAACCCCGGTCCCGATCTCGTCTCCGCCGTAGACGGCAAACAGGACGAGCGACAAGGTCCCGATCAATGCGCCGCGGGCACCCAGTGACGCCGCGTAACCGCAAGCGGCGGCAAACACGAAGCCGAGCACCACATGCAGGGGACCGAAACCCGACAGCAGGCCACCGAGGAGCGTGCCGACCGCGCTCCACAGCACCCCCCAGACCATCACCCGCAGGCGGCGTCCCGGTGAGTCAGTCGTGTCGGCGATGGCGGCGAAGAGCGCGCCCAGGCCCAGGCTGAGGCTTTCGGAGAGCAGCCCGAATCGATGGCCCAACGAGAGCAGCACGACGAGGACGATGGCCGCGCGGATCGCGCCCACGATGTCGACGTGGGCACGCTGGACCTTCATGCACTCGCGCAGTGCCGACAGCGCGGCATGCCTATTAACCGTCGACACGGGCCGAGTATGGCGCCTGGGGTGATACCGTCGCGCCAAGTTCACGTCAGAAGTCCGGGAAACTGCGACCGCCGTGGGTTCCCAGCGCGAACCACGGGCCCTCCCGGGCTCGGTCGAGCGAAAGGACAGGCGATGCGGCGTTCTCGGATCGTCGCCCTCGGGCTGGCCGCGGCGCTGTCCCTGTCCGTGGGGCTCACGGCATGTGGCGGCAGCGGTTCCGATGGTGCCTCTGGCGGTGGAGACAGCGAGAAGCAGGCGCTGGTCGACCAGTTGATCGGCGAACTCGAGTCGAGCGGCAACGTTCCGCCCGAGCAGGTCGCCTGCATCAAGGAGGGCTTCAACGGCTTCACGGTCGAGGAGCTCACCACGCTGCGTGACAGCGAAGACAGCGGCGAGGTGCCCACCGAGCTGCAGGACAAGATCCTCTCCGTCGTCACCGCCTGCGTTGCCGGTGAGTCCGCATCACCCGCCCCCTCCTAGGAGATACACATGAATCGACGTATGACCTTGACCCTGGCTGCTGGTCTTGCGGCCGCCGGACTCGTGCTCACAGGGTGCGGCAGCGCTGGCGGTGGCGACAAGCAGGCACTTGTCGACGGCCTGATGAGCGAACTCACCACTGATGGAGCCGTCACCACCGAGCAGGCCGACTGCGTGCGCGGCAAGCTCGACCAGCTGTCCGTCGACGAGCTGACGGCACTCAACAACGACTCAGAAGGCGACGCCCAACTCCCCGACGGTCTCGAGGAGAAGCTGACCGGCATGCTGATGGAGTGCTTCAGCATCGGCTGATCGACCTGCGGTTGTCCGCGGCCGTCGTCCCTCGCGTGAGGTGACGGCGGCCGCTGACGTTGTCGTCCTGCGAATCGCTAGGCGGGCTTGCGCGCGCGCAGCGTGTAGGTCATCGGCAGCCGCTCGCGGCCCTCCGTGAGTCGCCACTCGCCGTGCTCATCCTCGACCAGCTTGCCGGGCAGCGCCTCCCACGGAGCACTGTCGTGCTCGGCGAGTAGTTCGAGGTTCAATCCCTGGTCGAGGAGGGCCATCACGGTCTCGCCGAGACCGTGGTTCCACGAGTGCGAGACCGATGCCGCGAATGTCGTATCGGTCTGCAGGTAGGTGCCGTCATAGTCATCGGTGATCGGCGTGGCCACCTCGAAGTAGGGGTAGTGGACGGCGAGGGAGTCATCGACGTTCTCGTCGAGCGACCACAGCATGGGGTGGCCTTCGCGGATGAAGACGAATCCGCCGGGCCGCAGCAGCTCGGCAACCACCGCCCCCCAACGGCGTACGTCGGGCAGCCAGCACAGTGCGCCGATGCCCGTGAAGACGAAGTCGAATTGCCCGCTGCCCAGCTCCTTCACCGCGTCGTAGGCATCGGCCTGGACGTAGTCGATGGCGGTACCGGTCGCTTCCGCGAGATTGCGCGCCTGCTGCAGCGACGCCCCGGAGAAGTCCAGGCCGGTCATCGTGGCGCCAAGCCGCGCCAGGGAGAGCGTGTCGGTGCCGATATGACACTGCAGATGGAGGCCACGCAATCCGTCGATCGATCCGAGTCGGGGAAGGTCGAAGGTCACGACATCAGACAGGTAGGCCGGGTCATCAAGGAAGTTGCGCACCTTGTAACCGGGTGCACGTGCGTGAGCCGGCGCACGCTCGTCCCACGCCGCGAGGTTGTCGCGACGGTAGGCATCCAGCGGGTCGCCTGACTTCTTCGCCTTGGGCATTCAGTCCTCCTGTCGCTCGTCATCCTAGGCCGGTGTCACAGGCGGGTGATGTCGCGACGGCGCCACGCTTCGTGACCATGCGCTGGACACGGGCACCCGAGCACGACAGGCTCAGGGGGTGAGCACCGAGGTGGCGCCCGCCCCGGGGAAGAAGGCGGGCTGGAAGTCGTGGCTGCCCAAGGTGGTCTTCACCGTGGCGGGCCTGGCCGTTGCCTACTTCATCTTCGCCTACATGGCCGACAACTTCTCCGGCTTCGCGGAGGGGGTGCAGCAGGCCTTCAGCATGCCGACCTTCTGGACGGTCGCGGCCATCCTTGCGGCGGTCTTCGCGATCCTGGTCTACCCGCTGACCGCGATCGCAGCCATCCCGCATCTGGGCTACGGCCCGGCGTTCGTCGATCGCCAAGGTGGCTTCGCCATCTCGACGACGATTCCCTTCGGCGGCGGTCCCATCGCGGTGGGCA
>CAINGG010000236.1 GCA_903848435.1 uncultured Actinomycetes bacterium
CGAGCTCAGGGCGGCATTGCGCGGTCGCGGGTCCGTGACATGGAAGACGCGCGACATCGACACCGGTGCCGAGGACATCGCCCGGCGCGTGGGCCACCGACTCGCGCGTACAGGCACGGCGATCACCGTGGCGTGGGTGCGCGTTGACGGGCGACCGCACGCCTACGAGATCGTGCCGGCTACGTCGTGAGGGTTGCCGCGATGCGGGCGATCGAGTCGGGACCCACCCCGCAGCAGCCACCGATCAGGCGCACCCCATCGATCGCCGCCCACGCGCGCACCAGGTCATTGCCGGACTCCTCGCCCTCACCCTGCCATCCGGTCACCGGATCCCAGGCGCGCCCGGCATTCGGGTAGGCGACCAGCGCCAGGTCGCTGCCGGCCGAGAGGCGCTCGAGCAGCGGGGCGACGTAATGCGGGGCCGTGCAGTTGACGCCAACAGCCAGGATCGAGGGCGACTCGGAGGCAATGGCGGCCGCCTCCTCCACAGGCTGGCCAGCACAGGTGCTGGTCGCGTCGCGACAGCTCAGCGACAGCCACGCCGGCACCTCCGGGAACGCGGCCAGCACCTCGACGAGTGCACTGACCTCATCGGCGTCGGGGATCGTCTCGATGGCGAGCAGGTCGGGTCCCGCCTCAACCAGCACCTGCAGGCGTTCAGCATGGAAGTCCACGAGCCGCTCATGCGAGACGCCGTAGCGACCGGTGTATTCGCTGCCGTCGTGCCGAATGGCACCGAAGGGTCCGACGCTCGCGGCGACGAGCGCTTCGGACGATGCCGCCGCGTCGCGAGCCAGTTCGATGCTGGTGCGCAGTGCAGCATCGGCAGCGTCGACCGTGCGTCCGCTGGCAATGAAGCCCTCGCGCGACACCTGGTAGCTCGCCGATATCAGCACTCGCGCCCCTGCCTGCGCGTAGGCAGCGTGCACCGCCCGAATCTCGTCAGGCTGGTCGGCCAGCACACGGGCCGACCACAGCGCATCGGACAGGTCATGCCCGCGGGCCTCGAGCTGGGTGGCCAGCCCTCCGTCGATCGGGTGGACGCCGCCCGCGAGGAGATCGCCCAGGGAGGTCAGATGTACTCCTCGAGCGGTGCGGGCGTGAGTCCTTGCTCTCGGCCGAGATCGAGGATCGTCTCGAGCCCCTCCGCGAGGTTGTCCTCCCAGTGCAGCAGCACGATGTCACCGGCCCGGATGGGCGGGTCCCAGTACTCGACCTTGTTGTCGTTGCCCACGACGACATTCCACAGGACGATGCGATTGATCCCGCATTCCTCGGCGTACTTCAGGACGTCGGGATCATCGGGACCAGCACCGTAAGGCGGGCGCAACATCCACGGGCGATAGCCGAACTGGCCCTCAAATCGATCCTGCGTCTCGCAGATCTCCCACTCGACATCGGTCTCGGGATCATTCAGTGCCCCGTGCACCATCGTGTGGTTCTGCACGGACCCGCCGTAGGCCGTGACCTCATTGAAGTATTCGGTGTGCTCGCGCACGGCGTACTCCGTCAAGAACGCCGTCACCGGGATCTGCTGCTCCTGGATCAGGGCCAGGGCCTCCGGGGAACGCACGATGCCGTCGTCGATCGTGATGAAGAAGACCGGATCGTCGGTCTCGACCCAGTTGAGGATCTCCAGGTCGCTATTGGCGACGTTGGTCTCGCTACGACCGGACTGGCCCTCCTCGAGGGTCTCGCTTCCCCCCGACATCGCCTCGACGTAGGGGTCGACGGTGGTGGACGGGGTCGCAGACGCGGCTGGTGGCTCGGAGGACGCCGCAACCGGCGCCGCGGAGGTCGGTGACGCGCTCGCGGCCGCCGGCTCGACGTCCCCACCCGCGGAAGCCATGCCGGCGAGGAATCCAGCTGCGGCAGCGAGCGCGAGAGGGATGCCTACGGCGACGGCGATGGCGGATCCGCGCATTCGACAGCCCCTCGTCCTGGCACCCCCAGTAGGCGCTGTTCGAGGATACCTCCGAGGGATGCGGAACGCCGATCAGCGACCGGCCAGCACCATCTCAACAGGCAACGACGAGTCCGCACCAAGGCCGAGCGGAGTGGGCATCACTCCGCTCTCGACAAGGATGGCGCCAAGCGAGGCCACCATCGCCCCGTTGTCGGTGCAGAGGCGGGGTGGTGGAATGCGTATCTCCAACCCATTCGCACGAGCGTCCAGGAGGGCGCGCAGGCGCGAGTTAGCGGCAACGCCACCGCCGACGATCAGGGTCCCGATGCCCTCGTCACGGCACGCACGAATGGCCTTGCGCACGAGCACGTCGGCCACCGCCTCTTGGAAAGACGCCGCGACATCCGCCAGGGGCACCTCCCGGCCTTCGCGCCGGCAAGCATCGAGCCAGCGGACGACGGCGGTCTTGAGCCCTGAGAAGGAGAAGTCGTGCCGATGATCGGCCTCATCACGCGGCAGGGTCAGCCCCCGCGGAAAGGCGATGGCCTCAGGGTCGCCCTCACGCGCAAGCGCATCGATCGATGGACCGCCCGGGAACGGCAGGCCCAGGAGCCTCGCCACCTTGTCGAAAGCTTCGCCGGCCGCATCGTCGAGCGTGGCACCCAGCGGTTCGACATCAGCGGCGATGTCGTCGACGCGCAGCAGGGAGGAGTGCCCGCCCGACACCAGCAGCGCGATCGCGGGCTCCGGCAGGTCACCGTGCACGAGTCGATCGACTGCGACGTGCGCGGCCAGGTGGTTGACGCCGTAGAGCGGGCGATCCAACGCGAGGGCGAGACCCTGCGCTGCGCTGACGCCGACCAGGAGAGCACCCGCCAGCCCAGGGCCCGCGGTCACCGCGATCGCATCTACATCCGACAGGCTGACATCGGCATCGGCGCAGGCCCGTCGCAACGTGGGGGCAAAAGCCTCCAGGTGCGCGCGACTGGCCACCTCGGGCACGACGCCACCGAATCGCACATGCTCGTCCACGCTGGAGGCCACCGCGTCGGCGAGCAGCGTCCGGCCGCGCACGAGCGCGATCCCGGTCTCGTCGCAGGAGGTCTCGATGCCGAGGACCAGGGGTTCATCGGTCACGGTGTCTCCCGAGCGCGACGCATGATGAGGGCATCCAAGCCCGGGCCGTAGTACGACGTGCGTCGGGCGATCACCTCGAACCCGTGCATCTCGTAGAGGGCGACTGCCCCGGCGCTATCGGCGCGCACCTCGAGCATCACCTCACGACAGCCGGAAGCTTCCGCCACCTCGAGCAGATGACGAAGCATCGCCGTCGCGAGGCCCCGCCGGCGGGCCCGCGGCGCGACGGCGATCGTCTGCACATCAGCCGTCGGAGGGCGCACCATCAGGCCGGCATAGCCGACCACTCCCTCGTCGTCGTCCAGGACGACGTAGGCACGATCGTCGTGCGCAAGCTCCCCCCAGAACTGAGCGGCCGACCACGCGGTCGACTCGAAGACCGACTCTTCGATCGACATGACCGGCTCGATATCCCACCATCGCATCGGCCTCAGCTCGTCGCTCATGCGCCACCGCCCATCGAGGCCGGGACGACGGCGTCAGGGCGCCGCAGGTAGAGGGGTCGGGCTGGCAGGAGCAGCAGCCCGCGCTGCGCGCGGTCGTGGAGGATGTCTGCTGTTGCCGCACCCGACTCCCGCGCACCTTCCTCCGGGAGTTCCACCCTGTCCGGCAGCGGCTCGCCACTCGCCAGGCGTTCGGCCACGAGGTCGGCCAGGTCTCCCGCCTGCGGATACATCACCGCATCCACCGGCCCTGCATCCCCGACCACGTAGCCGTCGATGTCGAGATCGTGCTCGGGTCGAATCAGCGGACCCGCGAGGCGCCGACCATGTTCGTCGTACGCCGCCCAGCAGAGTTCGGCTCGCCGCGCACGCGTGAGCACCGTCACCGGCGCGATGCGGTCGCGCACGGCGCGTCGCGCGATGGCATCCAGGCTGCAGGCACCCACGACAGGGATGCCGCGTCCCTCGGCAATGGCGATGCCGGTCGCAATCCCTACGCGCAGACCGGTGAACGGCCCCGGCCCCACGCCACATGCCACCAGGTCGATCGCCGACATAACGGCTCCCGCGTCGGCGAGCACATCACGGATCAGGGGTGCGATGACCTCGGCATGACGTCGCGCGTCGACGACCTGGGCCTCGGACCGGACCGCTCCATCCGAATCGACGACGGCCACGGAGGTGGCTGCCGTCGCCGTGTCGATCGCCAGGATGTGCACGACCCTCACCCTAGGGCCGCGCTGCCAGGCGTCCGGCCATCTGCACACACGACAACCGGGCCACCCAGCCGTGCGATGCGCTCATGGATGCGAACGTCGACATCGGGCTGGAGCACGTCGGATGAGACCCAGCGTCATCCACCCGCGCGCAGAGCGAGCGAGAGGTCCATGCCCTCCCATCGGCGACCACGGCCCCGGATGCTCGCCTGCCGCCCGTCGCCCTGCTCGCGAAGCTCGACGAGCAGCCAGCTGTCGGCCAGGTGCTCGACACGACCGGCCCCCCACTCGACCACGGTGACCGCATCATCGAGTTCCAGGTCGAGGTCATCGATGTCGGCCGACGAGCCCAGCCGGTAGGCATCGACATGCACGAGCGCGGGGCCCACGCGGTTCGACGGGTGCCGGCGCGCGATGACGAAGGTGGGGCTCGTGATGGGTCCTCTCACGTCGAGGGCCTCGCCGATACCCCTCGTGAGCGTGGTCTTGCCAGCACCGAGCTCGCCCGTGAGCACGACCAGGTCGCCCGCTCGCAGGATGGCGCCCAAGGACCGGCCGAGCGCGACTGTCGCATCCGCGGTGTCGAGGTCGACGGCAAGGGATGATGTCACGACCCCGCCACGCGCTCGACGAGATCGATGATGTGCCGGGTCACCTGCTCGTCGGCCTCGAGTGTGAGCATGTGGCCCACGCCGGGCAGGATCACGAGCTCGGCCGACGGCACATGGCGCACGATCTCCATGCTGTGCCCGACAGGGGTGAGCAGGTCGGCGTCGCCCACCATGACGAGCAGATCCGTGCGTTCGAGCACATGGAGTGCATGCTCCTTGTCGTGCTCTTCGAGCGCCGGAAGCAGGTCGGCGAGGACCTCGATCGGCGTACCCGTGATGAGGTCCGCGACCAGTCGGGTGCCATCGGGCGGCACCGTGGAGCCGAAGGCGTAGGCGCGGGTGATGAGCAGGCCGAGGTCGCTCGACGAACGCAGCGCGCGCTCGAGGAGATCGGCGATCGGGCCCCCACCCTCGACCGTCGATCCGATTGACGGCGCGACAGCATGCGCCAGTCGCGCGATGGAGCGCGGGAGGCCGAGGTCGACGTCGGCGATGCCGCCGGCTGACGTAGCCAGGAGGGCGACACCGCGTACGCGCTCGCCGAAGAGATCGGGCCGCTGGTCGGCGAGCGCCATGATGGTCATTCCGCCCATCGAGTGCCCGACGAGGACGATGGGTCCTGTCGGCGCCAGCGCATCGATGATGCAGCCGAGGTCGCGACCGAGTCGGTCGATGTCGGTGCCGGCCGGGCCGCGCTCGGATCGTCCGTGGCCTCGCTGATCCCAAAAGACGGTGCGTGCCACGCGGGTGATCGCGGTCCACTGACCCGGCCACGAGTCCAAGGACAGTGCGTATCCGTGACTGAAGATCACGGTGGGCGCACCCTCGCCGGGGCCCGGATCGACGACCGCGTGCAGTCGCGTGCCGTCGTCCGCGACGACGACGACCTCGTCGCCCGGCAGCGATGGCGCCTCGGTGACCTCGTGGGTCTCGCGCAGTCGTCGAGTGACGAGTCGCTCAGCGAGGGCGCCGGCAGCCACGCCCGCTGCCAGCAGCCCGAACGCCGCGAGGCCGCGGGCGGCATTGCCCATCGGTGCCACGGACGACTCCTGTCTATCGTGCTCAGCGGGTCGGGCAGTCAGCCTGTGTAGCGGCGGGGCAGTCGAGCACCCATGCGGGTGACGATCTCGTAGCCGATGGTGTCATCCCAGGCCGCCCAGTCCTCGGCGGTGGGCTCCCCGGACTCCCCCGCGCCGAAGACGATCGCCTCTGCGCCGGCCTCGATGGGCGCATCGCCGATGTCGACGACGCACTGGTCCATCGCGATGCGACCCACGATGGGGTAGCGCCGTCCGGCGATCTGGACCTGGGCTCCACGGGTGGTGCGCGGTAGGCCATCGGCATAGCCGAGGGGCAGCA
>CAINGG010000237.1 GCA_903848435.1 uncultured Actinomycetes bacterium
CCCTGCCGCATGATCGCGTCGGTCACCGCCGCCTTGGCCCGCGACCACTGGCCGAGCGGGTCTGACTGGTCGGCGACGGCGATGACGGTCGTATAGAGGGATGTGCCCGTCTCGTAGACGTGCGAGACATGCGACATGACGTAGGGACCCGGCTGCGGTCCGAGGGCGGCCACCAGCGCAGCGTGCATGGCGTCGTGCAGCGCGGGCAGGTCACTCCAGGTGGTGGCGGTCTCGACGGTCTCGACGAGGTAGCCGGCATCCATCAGGGCATCGCGCAGGAACGGCCCGTCGAAGCGATGCCTGCGCCAGGACGCGCCCGCGCGTCGCCCGAGGCTCACGGCCCCGTGCCGCTTCAGCACCCTCCAGGTCGCGGCCCGACGGGACTTCACCGTGTCGCTATCGACGCCCTCCCAGCCCAGGATCGCCAGCGATGACCGGCTGGCCTCGACGCCGCGCACGCGCAGGTAGCGATCCAGCGCCGCGCCGACGACCCCACCGGGAGCGGACATCAGCAGCGTGGTGCGTGTTTCGTCTGCGTCCGACAGGCGCATCACATCGGCGGTGGCCCGAGACTGCGCCGCCTCGCGGAATGCCTCGCGGCCCGCCGCGAAGTCAGGGAAGAGCACGCCCTCATAGGCGCGCTCTGTCGGCAATCGTCGCACCCGCAGGCTCACGCGGGTGATGACACCGAGTGCGCCCTCGCTTCCGATGAACACCCCGCGCAGATCCGGACCGGCAGCCGACGACGGGCCGCGACCCAGCACCAGCTCACCCTGCGGCGTCGCAACGACCACGGATTCGACCATGTCGTCGGAGCGGCCGTAGCCCGTGGACGCCTGGCCAGCGGAGCGGGTGGCGACGTAGCCACCAATGCTCGCTCGCTGCCACGACTGCGGCAGGTGACCGAGCGTGAACCCGCGGGCGCCGAGGAGGGCTTCGAGTCGCGGTCCGGTGATGCCCGGCTCGACCGTGACGATCGCGGAGGTGGTGTCGAGGTCGAGGACGGCATTCATGCGGCGAAGCGACAGGGCCACGTGCGGCCGACCGACCCGCAGGCCCCCGACCACGGACGTGCCGCCGCCCAGGGGCACGACGGCCACGCCGCGACCGGAGCACGTGCGCAGGACCCGCAGGACCTCCTCATGGCTCGCGGGCGACACGACGGCGTCGGGGGCATCGGAGGCGTCACCGGCACGCCGGCGCGCATAGTCGCTGAAGGAGGCTCCGCCCAGGTGCGCCAGCCGCGCCTCGCGATCGGTACGCACGTGCTCCTCCCCGACGACATCGCACAGGGCCGCCAGGTCATCGGCGGCCAGTCGAGGGGCGGGCACATGCCAGTGCGCCGGCGATTGCGCGGGCCAGGGCGAGGCAGTGCCGACGTGCTCGGCGAGGAAGCCGCGCATATCCGCATCGAGCGACACGGGCTCCTTCGGCGAACCCCACCGGTAGGACAGCTCGCCAGCGTCGGACATGCCCACAGTGTGGCACCGGCTCCCCGCGACGACACGCCGCATGGCACGCTGCCGTCGTGCCTGCGACCCCTGCCTCGCCCGCCGACCTCACGCGGGCGCGCCGCGAGCGAGATCGCGATGCGCTCGCTTCCGGAGGGATTGTCGACGTCCTCGTGATCGGCGGTGGGATCACCGGTGCCGGCGTGGCTCTTGACGCCGCGACCCGGGGGCTCTCGACGGCGTTGGTCGAGGCGGCCGACTTGGCGTTCGGCACATCCCGCTGGTCAAGCAAGCTGATTCACGGAGGACTTCGCTACCTGGCGCACGGGGATGTGGCCGTAGCGTGGGAGAGCGCGGTCGAGCGCAGCCACCTGATGGGCACCATCGCCCCGCACCTGATCCGCCCCCTCCCCCACGTCATGCCTGCCTTTGACGACACGGCCCTGCGCGATCGCGCACTGGTGGGCGCAGGATTGCGGGCGGCCGACCTGCTGCGCGTGGCAGCGCGCACTCCGCGGGGGGCCCTGGCGCGGCCGCGGCGCGTCAAGGCCGAGCAGGTCCTCACACTCGTGCCGGCCATCGACGCCTCCCGACTGCGCGGCGGCACCGTGCACTGGGACGGCCAGGTCGTTGATGACGCGCGCCTGGTCACATCGATTGCGCGCACCGCTGCCGCCTACGGCACGAGCGTCCTCACCCGCACGCGTGCAATCTCAGTCTCGGGCGAAGGAGCCCGAGTTCGCGACATGCTGTCCGGGGCGGAATACGACATCCGAGCGCGTCACGTCATTGTCGCGACAGGGGTGTGGACCGGCACGCTCGACCCCGCCACGCGCATCCTGCCTTCCCGTGGCTCGCATGCCGTGCTGGACCCGGCCGCGCTCGGCTTCCCCCGCGCAGCACTCACCGTGCCGGTGCCCCACGAGCGTGGCCGTTTCGTCTTCGCACTACCCACCACGGACGGCCCGGTGATCGCCGGTATCACCGACGAGCCCGAGCCAGCGCCCATGCCGGACGTTCCCCTTGCCCCCGCCGCGGACATCGACTGGATCCTCGAGCAACTGTCGTCCGCCCTGAGCCGACCTCTCTCGCGGGCCGATGTGATCGGCACCTACGCCGGGCTCCGCCCGCTGGTGGCACCCGCGGAGGGCGCGAATGCCGACGACACCGCAGACATCTCGCGACGGCATCTCGTGGAGCGCACGTCCGATGGTGCCATCGTGGTGACGGGCGGCAAGCTCACGACCTATCGACGCATGGCACAAGACGCCGTTGACGCGCTCGACCTCGGTAGCGCGTCCATCACCGCCGCCACACCGCTCGTCGGCGCGCAGCCCTACCGCACGCCCGCCTCTCGCGGGGTGCCCGCACGGTTGGTGCGCCACTACGGCGCGGAGGCCGCACGGGTCGCAGCCTGGGCGTCGAGCGACCCCGCGCTTCTCGCACCCGTCGCGCCCGGCGTCGGAGTGCTCGGCGTCGAGATCGTGCACGCCATACGCGCCGAGGGCGCACTGTCGATCGACGACATCGTGGAGCGGCGCACTCGCCTGTCCGTGACGCCGGCATCCCTGGCGCGCGCCCGGGAGCGCGTGATCGAGATCGCGTGCTCGGTGGACCCTGCCATGGAGGGGTCGTGAGCGAAGGCCTCACCGACGCGGCACGACGGGCCATCCGGCGCGATGCGATCGG
>CAINGG010000238.1 GCA_903848435.1 uncultured Actinomycetes bacterium
CGATCCCCTGGATCGCGCGCTACCCGCGATCCTGCACCCGGCGCTCACCGACATCACGAGCGCCGGCGACAACGCGAAGTACGAGGGCACCGCCTGGACGTTCCCCACCGTGTCCAATGCGGGTTCTGATCAGTCCACTGTCGTGTGGAACAACGCGGGGAAGACGACAACAACCTACGAGACGGCCACGCATCCATGGCTGCCCCGCATGCTCACCTACGGCTTCCTGGCGGATGCGTGTGCCTACCAGTACACCAACAAGCCTGCTACGTGTGCGCCGAAGAAGGCGTTCATCGACGCCAACTCCCCGAAGGCTGCCATCACGGTGCAGACCGACAGGGTGCGCGTCAAGGGACAGTCGCTCGTGGTGCCGTGCTTCTGCGGTGGACACGGCGTGTGCACGGGAGTGATCTCGGTGTGGCAGCCACGAGACAAGGCGCGCTGGGGTCGCATTCCCTTCACGGTCGTAGACGGCCGAGCGAAGATCATGCTGCCGATCAAGGGAGCACTCCTCTCGAAGTTCGCTACGGGCAAGGAAATCCGCGTCGTCTTGCGGGTCAAGTTCAAGGCCTCCGCCTATGGCCACAGTCGCGAAATCCTGCGCCTGCCTATCACCGTGATTGGATGACAACCATGCGGCGTCTCCTCGCACTGGCCCTCGGGGCGACTGTCCTCGTCATTCCGTCAACGGCCTACGCCATGCCGATGCCGGTGCCTGGCGCGACCTCGATTCAGACCCTGCCTAAGCCGGGCACCGACGTCACCAAGCTCCCGGTCGGCGACACCAAGGTGACCACCACGGGTCCGGGCAAAGTGGGGTGGACCTGGGCGTGCACGCCGGGCAACCCCAATGCGCCCGGTGCCATCCACGACGGCCCGTGGATCGAGGGCGACACGTGGAATCTGCTGGAGAAGCTCGCCGTGCGCGGAGAGATCTCGTGGAAATCCGCAGCGAAGTACGCCGAGCAGTCCAGTGGCGCCAACCGATCCATCACCACGATGCGCGTGCCGACCGTGGGCACCACGGGGGAGTTCCCCATTGCCAAGGACGATCCGGCCTACGAGTACGACCGTAATCCGTCCGCCATCACTGCGCGAACCAAGTCGATCTCGATCCCGATGAACCCGGTGAAGGCGACCACGACATCCTGCCTGCCCATGGGTGCGATTGGCGTCGCGGTCAATGGCGTGATGCTCTACAACGCCCTCGACGCTCGCAATATGGATGCGCGCGCCCATGAGATGCAGGATTCCTGCGAGGGTCACCCCAACTTCGCGGAGTACCACTACCACGCGGGATCAGCCTGCGTCGTGGGCACGAAGACCGATGCCGGCCCCAACTCCGCCGTCCTCTTCGGCTACGCCTTCGACGGCTTCGGCATCTACGTCGAACGCGACAAGAGCGGCAACATGCTCACCAACAAGTCGCTCGACGCCTGCCATGGGCGCACGTCGAAGGTGATGTGGAACGGCAAGATGCAGAAGATCTACCACTATGTCGTGACGCAGGAGTTCCCCTACCTGCTGGGCTGCTTCACCGGCACCAACGCCGTCCCCGCGGCCGGCGGTCCGCAGGGCTAGAACCGCCGGAAGGCGCCGGCTCCCGCGGCCATGCGCTCCTCGGCCTCCTCGGCCGCGGCTTGCTCGGGCAGGATCCCCTCGACCTGTGCGCGTTCGAGCACCCGCAGTGTCGTGTCGTAGACCTTCGCCACGCGATCTCGTGCCCGCTCCATGTCGAACCCGGGGATTTCCTCGGCGGCCTGCACCACGCCGCCGCAGTTCACCAGGTAGTCAGGTGCATACAGGATGCCCCGCTCCGCCAGCATGTGTGCCACCTCCGGAGAGGCGAGCTGGTTGTTGGCGGCTCCGCACACCGCGGTGCAGTCAAGCAGCTGGGCGACGTCCATGGTCAGGGCATGACCGAGAGCGTTCGGCGAGTAGATGTCCAGTGGCCGGGCCATCAACTCATCCGTGGACGACACCACCTCGACCGGCACTTGCTCGACGACCTTGGCGATCATGTCCGGCAGCGGGTCGGTGATCACGACCTCCGCTCCCTCCTCCTTCACCAGGTGCACCGCCAATCGGCCGCCGACCTTGCCGGCGCCGGAGATGCCGATGACCTTCCCCTCGAGCGAGTCGCTGCCCCACAGGTGCTTGGCCACCGCACGCATGGCCTGCTGCATGCCGTACGCCGTGAGGATGCCGGTGTCACCGGAGCCACCCTTCTCCGGCGAGCGTCCCGTGGTCCACGGGTTGGTCTCATGGATGACGTCGAGATCGGCGACCGTCGTGCCGACATCGCCCGCGGTGATGTAGCGGCCGCCGAGCGTCGCGATGAATTCGCCCATCGCGAGGAAGAGCTCGCGCGACTTGTCCGTTGCCGGATTGCCCCAGATGACGGCCTTGCCACCACCGAGGTCAAGCCCGGCCAGGGCGTTCTTGTAGCTCATGGCCTTCGACAGCAGGAGCGCGTCATCGACCATTGCCTGCTCGTCGGCGTACGGCCGCATCCGGCAACCGCCGAGGGACGGCCCGAGCGCTGTGGAGTGGATCGCCACCATGGCCCGCAGGCCGGTCACCGGATCGCGGCCGAAGACGACCTGCTCGTGTTCCTCGCTGATCATCGGATCACCGTATCTCCCGATCTGCACTCGCTTGCCCACCCGCGTCTGACAGGGTGTTGGGATGCGCAGATCCCTCCCCGTCGTTCTCAGTGCTTCCCTCGCCGTCGGCCTGGGCCTAGTCGCCGCCTCCGCGGCGCCGGCCGCAACCACGCCTGTCTCCTCGCCGGCTGCATCCGCTGCACCGTCACCGGAGCGCGGCACCATCACCTGGCATGCGTGCGATAAGGACCTCGGCCTCAAGGGATTCGAGTGCGGCACGCTGACCGTCCCGCGGGACTGGGATGACCTGACCAACCCGCTGAACGCGTCGATCGAGCTCGCGGTCTACCGGTCGACGGCGCGCAATCGCATAGGTGCCCTCACCTTCAACCCCGGCGGTCCGGGAGTGTCGGGGCTCGATAGCGCGTTGGGCGTCCGTGACGAGTTGCCGGCTTCGGTGAAGAACCGGTTCGACTTCGTCGCCTGGGATCCGCGTGGCGTCGGATTGTCGGAGCCTCAGCTGGACAACTGCATTGCCCCCCGCGCCGAGCCCTATGCCCTGCCGCCCACCGGCCCGGTCGACTGGGCGCGGGCAGCACAGGAGACGTACGACGCGGTGGCGGAGTTGAACGCCGCCTGCCTGGCCGCCAATCCTGATGTCGCGCCCTATCTGGGCACCTACTACGTCATTCGCGACCTCGAGGCGATGCGCATCGCACTCGGCGAGCGCCAGTGGAACCTCTGGGGCATGAGCTATGGATCGCGCATCGGCTTCCGCTATGCCCAGGAGTACCCCACCCGACTGCGTACGCTCGTCCTCGATGGGTCCTGGGCGCCCAACCTCACCGTGCGGTCCTGGATGAACGGCGAGACCTGGAACTACGACACCGGCAAGGCGGTCTTCTCCTCGCTCTTCGGCAAGAAGATGGCTTATCGCTTCCAGAAGGTGATCGACGGACTTGACGAGCGCACCATCACCGTCGAGGGGAACGAACTGACTCGCTGGCAGATCTTGCCGGAAATCTTCAACAACATCTCCTACCAGACCTCCTTCCCCGGCATCCTCGAGGCGATCACTGACTTGTACAAGGTGCTCTACCAGAAAGACAAGGCTGCTGCTGCTCGCCTGCCGAGGGTGCTGAAGAAGCTCAGCGCGCGCGCGGTGCCCAATCCCAACGCGGGGCTCACCATTACGTTCGTCAACTGTCGCGATTTGACCGGGTATCCCACGGTAGACGAGATTGCACGTGCCGCGTATGTGTCATCGGCAAACAGCACGTCCTACGGCGGTGCGATGGCACTCGCCAAGGGCACCTTCTGCGCTGGATTTCCCGAGGACTTCACCAAGGGCTACACCCCGCTCGTCAACAACTTGACGCTGCCGACGCCGCCCGTCGTCGTCAACTCCCTCGGCGATACTCGCACCCAGTACCTGTTCGGGCGCACGATGGCGAACTTCATGGCCGGCTCGTCGCTCATCACCTACAACTCGACACAGCACGTGTCCTACCGAGGGGTGCCCTCCACCTGCATCAGCAACGCGGTCACCAACTACTTCATCACTCAGCGACAGCCGGGCAACCTGCTGTGCCCGTACGCACCCATTCCGCCCCCTCCTCCGCAGAGTTAGGCCGACAGGCCCGCCAGCGTCGCTCGTACCAGTGCACCGAGCGTCGGCAGGTGGTAGCCGCCCTCCTGCAGCGCAACGGTGGGCAGGGCCAGCGCGCCGAGGATGCGCCCGGCCTCGCCGTAGCCATCGAGCGTCACCTCCAGCGGCGACTCCGGATCGTCGATCGCCGCGTCGACGCCCAGCGACACGACGAGCGCCGTCGCTCGGAACGCCGATGCCGCATCAGCCAGTCTGCGCACGGCATCGAGCCATGGCGCGTCACCACTTCCGGGTGCCATCGGGATATTCAG
>CAINGG010000239.1 GCA_903848435.1 uncultured Actinomycetes bacterium
CGAGCAAGGAATCGGGTCGTACCACGCACCACCGCTCGCGCCCTCAAGTTCCTCTTCGCTAAGGCCGGTCGGCTCTGATTTGGCCCCGCCGGTGTCGCTGTCTTCTTCGCCCATCCCGGCACCCAAGCGCTAGACCGGTCCTGGCCCAGGCGTCTGAGCCAGCCAGTTCTGGGAGTGGCGCAAGACTCGGCGAGGAGCGGCCGACGCTGTCGATAGTCAGGGTCCGGACGCCACGGTCTGGCAGGGCACCTCGGAGGCGATGTCGAAGGGGATCGGGTCGATGTCGCCCATCGTGTAGATCGCCGACCGCAGGAGGTCCGTCGTTGCCTTGTCGTCACATCGGGGGTGAACGCGCAAGACAACGCTTACACCCGAGATGGGCCCGGCCTGCATGATTGCGGGCACCATGGTGCGCAGCAGCGACTCCCAGGAGATGTTGGCCGGCAGGGCATCGGTGGGCTGCAAGAACCCCTCGGCAAGTTCCGCGATCGGTCGGTAGTCGGGGATCTGCTGGGGCGTGGTGCCGTCGGCGTAGCGCAGCCCCACGATGAGGTCGATCTGCGCACCGCCCTGGCGCGGCGCCTGGAGGCCGTTCATCTGGAAGTAGAAGGTGTCGACCTCGCGCGGGGTCCCGCAACCGGCCACCATCAGCAGCGCCGACAGTCCGATGGCAAGCAATGCCAGCGGTCGCGCTCGCGGCTTACTCAGCACGATTCGACACTAGCGGAGCCGCGGGCCTATGGACTGGCCGTCGCCGAGATGCGATCGGGTAACGCGATGCGTTGCAGCGGGCACTGGATTCCAGGGTCGATGACCCGAGTTGCGCCTGATGCATGTGCGAGATCACCCTGGAGTAGCGCCCTCGGGAATGCCCATGGCCACGAAGTCGGTCTGCCACAGCGACTTGAAGACCCTCTGCGCGAGGATCGAGAACTCCTCATGCCGAGACTCGTCGATCGCCGCAGCCGCCATGGCGGCATCAACGATCTCGCCTATCTGGCGCGCACCATCGATTTGGCGCACGAGTATCAACTCGGACGGGCTCAGGCGACGACTCCAGGTGCTTTGACGCAGGACGTCGTCCTGGAGCATGCAGCCCTTGCGCAGCGATGGGACGTAGCGCATGGGATCGCCGGTGTCGAAGTCAATGGCGTAGGACTCGCGAGGTCGCTCAGGTCGGCAGGCCATGAAGAAGTGGCAGGCGTTGTTGGCCGTCACGCGCTGCATGACGGACCACTGCTGCTCGCGGGGCAGGCGCCCCACAGCGGCGAGGAAGGGGCTAGCGGAGCCCACGGGGGCGTAGTAGGTGGTCTTGAGGAAGACATCCTGGAAGACCAGCCCCGCAGTCTCGACGTACTCGCGGCACTCGTCGATCGTGTAGGAGCGCTCGCGCCCGGGGATGAAGGTGTCCATGTATCCCGCGTCATCGACAAGGTCGTTGGCGATGGCGAGATAGGGGCGCAGGGGATGCTGCGGACCGAGCTGGTCGATGGCGTCGCGCACCATGACGACTCCCGGCTGATCCTGGCGGATGCCCATGTCTTCGAAGACGGACTGCATCATGTGCACACCGATGCGCCCGTGGGTGGCGTAGAGCATGAGCGCGAGGACGCCGTCGGTGCGCAAGCAGGGTGCCAGGGCCGCGATCCCGGCGGGTGGGTCGGCCATGTGGTGCAACACGCCGGTCGACATGATCAGGTCGAATTCGCGCCCGAGCGAGCCGACTTCCTCGATGGGCAGGCGATGGAGTTCGAGGTTGTGCAAGTCGTACTTCTCGGCCAGGTGGCGGTGGTGACCGAGTGACGTGCTGCTCACGTCGATGCCGACGACGTGGGCCTGCGGATTGGTATAGGCGATGACGGCCGCCTGATTGGTGCCGCAGCCTGCCACCAGGATGTCCATGCCGGCCCGGTAGTCGCGGTCCGGCCACAGCATGCGCTGGGCATGGCTCGGGTCGAACCACTGCCACGAGGACTCCAGCCACGCTGGCAGGTCCCAGATGGGGGCCGGGTAGACCCACTGCTCGTACTGACGGGTGACCACATCAGCGAGCGGATCGGGGTTCACGAGGGCTAGCATGCCTCACGGTCACCGAGCGGGGGCACGGGCGAAGGGAATCGTCATGGGATCCACGCGCAGGCGCAATCTGGCGGCGGCACTCGGTGCCTCTGCACTCGTGGGCGCGGCCCTCGCCGCGGCACCCACGGCGGCCGCGGCCGTTGATGCGAGCGTGTCCGCGTGCGTCGACCGCGCGATGGATATGGCGCGGCCGCTGGTGAAGTCC
>CAINGG010000240.1 GCA_903848435.1 uncultured Actinomycetes bacterium
GGGCGGCGTGTACGCCGTTGCCACGTCTGCGGCACCGGCCGAGGCAGTGGCGACGGGGGACCAGACCGCGATCGACGAGGGCAAGCGGCTCTACCTCGAGGGCTGCTCGTCGTGCCACGGGCTCAATGCGCAGGGCACCTCGACCGGTCCGACGCTGATCGGCGTCGGAGCCGCGGCCGTGCACTTCCAGGTCTCCACCGGCCGCATGCCGATGGCCGCACCAGGTGCGCAGGCACCGGTCAAGCCCGTCGACTACTCCGAGGCCGACGTCTCCGCGATGGCCGCCTACATCGCCTCCCTCGCGCCGGGCCCTGCCATCCCCACGGCCGAGCAACTCGACTATGCCGACGCTGACGTCGCCGAGGGCGGGGTGCTCTTCCGCATCAACTGCGCCCAGTGCCATCAGGCCGCGGGCGGTGGTGGTGCGCTAACCCAGGGCAAGCACGCCCCGAGCCTCATGGAGGCTTCTCCCCAGGAGATCTACGAGGCCATGCTCACGGGCCCGCAAAACATGCCCGTCTTCGCCGATACCACCCTGCGCGTGGAAGACAAGCAGGCGATCATCGCCTACATCGTCGACCTGCAGCAGTCCGACAGCCCCGGCGGTCTCGCGCTGGGTCGCCTCGGCCCGGTGACCGAGGGCCTCTTCCTGTGGGCTGGCGTCATCGCCGTCTTCATCGGCCTGGCCGTCTGGATCGGGATCAAGGCCCGATGAGCGAGATCAGCACGCGCGACAGCGAGTCGCTCCCCGACCACGGACACGATGCGCCGGACGGCGTCAACCCGGACGACCTTGCCCGCCCGCTCTACGAGGGCCCCGGCGCACTGCCCGCCGCCGATATCCCGCACCGCCCGCGACGCAGTGACTTCGATCCCAAGGCCGCACGCCGTGCCGAGCGCCAGGTCGCCGCGCTCTTCGTGTTCGCGATGCTCATGTTCATCGTGTTCTGCGTCGGTTACATCGCCATCGACCCGCTGACCGCCGTCTACGTGCCGATGTTCGGCGAAGTGGGCGCGCAGAACTTCGTGCTCGGCCTCACGCTGGGGCTCGGCGTCTTCTGCATCGGCGCCGGCGCCATCCAGTGGGCCAAGAAGCTCATGCCCGACGTCGAGGTCGTGCAGGAGCGCCACGAGCTCAAGTCCACCCCGCACGAGGACGCCGAGGCCGCTGAGCAGTACGAGCGAGGCAAGGAGGAGTCCGGCTTCGGGCAGTACCGCATCATCCGCCGCACCCTCATCGGAGCCGTGGCGCTGCTGCCGATCCCCGCCATCATCCTGTTGCGTGACCTGTGGACCCCCAAGGACGGCGGCTTCGGTCCCAGCCCCACCGAGCTGCTGAGCACGACCGCGTGGGTCGAGGGCATGCCGATCGTCACCGACGGCACCTACGCCAAGATCCGCCCCGAGGACATCCCGGTCGGGGGCCTGGTCTCGGCCCTGCCCGAAGACATCATGGAAATCCAGGAGGAGGAGCACAACCTCAACGCCCGCGGCAAGGCGGCGATCATCCTGGTGCGCATGGAGCCCGACGAGATCCGCGCCCAGCAGGGCGACGGCTGGGACTACCAGGGGATCCTGGCGTATTCCAAGATCTGCACCCACGTGGGCTGCCCCATCGCCCTCTACGAGCACCGCACGCACCACCTGCTCTGCCCGTGCCACCAGTCGACCTTCGACCTGGCCGACGCGGGGAACGTCGTCTTTGGGCCTGCTGCTCGGAGCATGCCCCAGTTGCCGATCGGCGTGAATGAGGAAGGATTCCTCGTGGCTAAGGCACCCTTCGCAGTGCCGGTCGGACCGAGTTTCTGGGAGCGTGGATGAGCACCACCGAGAAGATCGGCGGCACGGTCGCCACCTATGTGGACGATCGCACGGGGTCCAACAAGTTCCTCGCGCGCAACCTCAAGAAGGTCTTCCCCGACCACTGGTCCTTCATGCTGGGCGAGATCGCCCTCTACAGCTTCATCGTCGTGCTGCTCACCGGCGTCTTCCTGACCCTCTTCTACAAGCCGAGCATGATCGAGGTCGTCTACGACGGCTCCTACGTCCCGCTCAAGGGCGTCACGATGTCGGAGGCCTACGCCTCGACCCTCAACATCTCCTTCGACGTACGCGGCGGCCTGCTGATCCGCCAGATGCACCACTGGGCGGCGCTGCTCTTCATCGCCGCCATGAGCGTGCACATGTTCCGCGTCTTCTTCACCGGTGCCTTCCGCAAGCCGCGCGAGTTCAACTGGATCATCGGCATCGCGCTGATCACCCTCGGCCTGGCCGCCGGCTTCTCCGGCTACTCGCTCCCCGACGACCTGCTGTCCGGCACGGGCCTGCAGATCGCCCGCGGCATCGTCCAGGCGATCCCGATCGTGGGCACCTGGGGTGCCTTCCTGCTCTTCGATGGCGAGTTCCCCGGCACCGAGTTCATCTCACGCCTCTACGGCGTGCACATCCTGCTCGTGCCCGGCCTCATCCTGGCGCTCATCACGGTGCACCTGATGATGGTCTGGACCCAGAAGCACACGCAGTTCCCCGGGCCGGGCCGCACCAACAACAACGTGGTCGGCTACCCGCTGATGCCCATCTACATGGCCAAGGCCGGCGGCTTCTTCTTCGTCGTCTTCGGCGTCATCATCCTGATCTCCGGCCTGGTGACCATCAACCCGATCTGGATCTTCGGGCCCTACACCCCCGATCAAGTCTCCGCGGGGTCCCAGCCCGACTGGTACATCGGCTGGCTTGACGGCGCCCTGCGCCTCATGCCGAATATCGAGACGGTCATCTTCGGCTTCACGATCTCGTGGAACGTCTTCATCCCGTCGGTTGTCGTGCCCGGCATCGTCTTCACCGTAGCCGCCTTCTATCCCTTCATCGAAGCGTGGGCCACGGGCGACAAGCGCAACCACAACCTGCTCGATCGCCCGCGCAATGCGCCCACCCGCACGGCCATCGGCGTCATGGCGATCACCTTCTACTTCCTGCTCTTCATCGGCGGCGGCAACGACATCATCGCGATCACCTTCGACCTGTCGATCAACTCGATCATCTGGTTCCTGCGGATCGCCATCTTCGTGCTGCCCCCGATCGCCTTCGTGATCACCCGGCGCACGTGCATCGCCCTGCAGCGCAGGGACCGCGAGAAGCTTCTGCATGGCTACGAGTCGGGCCGGATCCTGCGGCTGCCGCACGGCGAGTTCATCGAGGTGCACGAGCCGCTGCCCCCCAAGGAGCGCGCCGTCCTGGAGTCAGCCATCGAGTCCTATCGTGCGCCGCTACCCGCACCGCAAAAGGTCGATGCCAACGGCGTGCGCAACAAGCGCTACCGCCTCGACGTGCTGCGTTCGAAGCTGTCGCACTGGTACTACGCCGACGACATCAAGCCGCCGACCCGCGAGGAGATCGACGCCGGCCAGGCCCACGTGGCGCACGATGCCGAGCTCGAGGCACCGCTGCACGAGTACGACGAGGCGTCGACCGTCATGGTGCCCTTCCACGGCGGCATCCTGCACACCGAGGGTGAGCCCAAGACCAACAAGGAACAGCTCGAGGAGCGCGGCGGCAACCTCTAGGCCGGTCAGACCGGGCGCGATAGCGTCTGGGCCGTGATGCATCGGGTCGTTTTCCACCGGGCTGCGACCATCGCTGGCATTGCCATCCTGCTTGTAGGCTCCCCCGTCGCTGCGGGCGCCGCTGCCGGGACACCGACCGGTGATCCCCTGGCCATGTGCGCCGCCATGGGCACCACCACGGTCGCCGGCACCAGCGTGCCCACCTGCCGCGCGTTCCACAGCTCGGGCTCCGCTGTCCGAGTGCCAGGCGACACCGCCACCGCCACCTACGGTCTTTGGGACGGCAGCGGACTCCTCACGCGCACGGGCACGATCCCCACGTCCGGTGACGGCTGGGACCAGCTCATCGACGTCCGCGGGCTCTACATCCGTGCCTCCGTCGTCGGCGGCCAGGCGGTCGGCCCCGTGCCGGCGCTGCTGGTGAAGTCCTCCGCCGTGCTCGAACCGCTGGTCGGCCTGCAGGCACGCGTGAAGGTGACCTGGATTTCCCCGCCCGACGGCGCCGCGGACGCCACGGCTCTTCTGCGCTTCCCGTCGCGTACGACGGCGCAGATCGCGACCTACCGCCACGGGCTACGCGTCGATGGCAGCTGCATCAAGGCCCTGGCCAGGACCCCTGCTGACCGAGCGCTCTACGCGCCGTACTTCGCCAAGGGTGGTCTGGAGTTGCTGTGGTTCCCCGGCATGCACATGCCACTCGACTCCGAGATCGTCATCGACTCCCCCAGCGGCCCGAGTTGGATGACCCCCGGGCCAGCGCTGATCGACCTATTGTCCACGGGCTGGCAGCCCAGTCGGGTGTCGTTCACCATCCACGCCAACCCGATCGGCACCCCGGCAAACCTCGATGGGCCGCTCTCGGCGCCGGGTGACAGCGACCGCTGCTAGGCCGCGGGACATGGTCAACCGGCACCCGATGGCCGCATCGACCTCGTGCCGTGACCGCTAGCGGGCGAAGGCGCCGCGGTAGTACTCGAAGAGCCAGCCGATCAGCGACACGAAGAGCACGCACAGGCCGAGCACGACGAGCCATGCCGCGAAGATGAAGCCCAGGGCGATCATCATGGCCGCGAAGCCGACGGGCAGCGGCCACCAGCTGTGCGGGCTGTAGAAGCCGTACTCCGGATCCGCCTCATCGATATCGGCGTTGTCGCGATCCTCGGGGAGCGCGTCGAGGCGCTTGCCGGTGTAAAGCATGTAGAAGGCGACGAGGAAGGCCAGGGCCCCGGTCATCACCAGGCCGGTGGTGCCGATCTCGTCACGGCTGAAGTAGAAGTAGATGGCAGCGACGCCGAAGAAGAAGATGGCGCCGAGGGCGAAGAGCCAGCCGCTGATCTTCACGAGTTGCCCGCCTTCGAAGACGACGCAGTCGCCAGCGCCGGGGCCGAGGAGCCGTGCCCATCATCGGCGAGCTCGGGGTGGTGCAGGTCGAAGGCCGGGCGCTCGGAGCGGATGCGCGGCAGCGACGTGAAGTTGTGCCGCGGCGGCGGGCACGAAGTGGCCCACTCCAGCGAATTGCCCCAGCCCCACGGATCGTCGACGGTCACCTTGGGAGCCGTCTTCCACGTGAGCAGGACGTTCCAGATGAAGAAGATCGTCGAGAAGCCCACGATCATCGCGCCGATCGACGACACGGTGTTGAGGGTGGTGAAGCCGTCGCTGGCGAGGTAGTCGCCGTAGCGGCGCGGCATGCCCTGGACGCCGAGCCAGTGCTGCACGAGGAAGGTCACCTGGAAGCCGATGAACACCAGCCAGAAGTGAATGTGGCCGAGCTTCTCGTTGAGCATGCGCCCGGTCATCTTGGGCCACCAGAAGTACAGGCCCGCGAAGAACAGGAAGACGACGGTGCCGAAGACGGTGTAGTGGAAGTGGGCCACCACGAAGTAGCTGTCGGACACGTGGAAGTCCAGCGGCGGCGCGGACAGGATGATGCCGGTCAAGCCGCCGAAGAGGAACGTGACCAGGAATCCCATGGTCCAGAGCATGGGCGTCTCGAAGGAGACTGACCCTCGCCACATCGTGCCGATCCAGTTGAAGAACTTCACGCCCGTGGGCACCGCGATGAGCATCGTGGTGAGGGCGAAGAACGGCAGGTAGACCGAGCCGGTGACGTACATGTGGTGCGCCCACACCGCAACTGACAGCGCACCGATGGCCATGGTCGCGAAGACCAGGCCCTTGTAGCCGAAGATCGGCTTGCGCGAGAACACCGGGATGATTTCGCTGGCGATGCCGAAGAACGGCAGGGCGAGGATGTAGACCTCGGGGTGACCGAAGAACCAGAAGAGGTGCTGCCACAGGATCGCGCCGCCGTTCTCGGCCTCGAACACCACGGCCCCGAATTTTCGATCGATGAAGGCCACGACGAGCGCAGCCGCGAGGATCGGGAAGGCGATGAGCACTAGCACGCTGGTGATGAAGATCGTCCAGGTGAAGATCGGCATGCGGAACATCGTCATGCCGGGGCAGCGCATGCAGAAGATCGTCGTGATGAAGTTGACGCCGCCGAGGATGGTGCCCAGGCCACCCATGGCCAGGCCGAGCAGCCACAGGTCCGCGCCGACCTCCGGGGAGTTGATGGCATTGCTCAGGGGCTGGTAGGCGAACCAACCGAAGGAGGCGGCGCCGCCGGGGGTGAAGAAGCCCAGGGCGACGGTCAGGCCACCGAAGAAGAAGAGCCAGTAGCCGAGCATGTTGAGGCGCGGGAAGGCAACGTCAGGGGCGCCGATCTGCAGGGGCATGATCACGTTGCCGAAGCCGACGAAGAGCGGCGTGGCGAAGAGGAACAGCATGATCGTGCCGTGCATCGTGAACAACTGGTTGTACTGCTCGAGCGACAGGAACTGCATTCCGGGCGTGGCGAGCTCGGCGCGCATGACGAGGGCGAAGGCGCCGGCCATGCAGAACCAGAAGAACGCCGTCATCAAGTAGAGGTAGCCGATGGTCTTGTGGTCGGTCGAGGTGACCCACTTGACCACGGTGCGACCCATGTGGGAGCGACGCACCTGCTTGGGCGTGGGAGCAGCAGTCGGCGCATCGGTCGGCGCGGAGACCGGGTCGTTGAGAATCGTCACAGGATCGTCCTTTCAGACGGTCGCTCGCCCTCGTAGCTGACTCGCTCGCTCTCCAGCATGCCGGTCTGGCCGAGATTGCGCAGATCCTGCATGTGGGCGTCGAACTCCTCGCGAGTCACCACCTTGACATTGAAGAGCATCCTTGAATGGTCGGTGCCGCAGAGTTCGGCGCACCTTCCGATGAACGTCCCGAGTTTGTTGGGCGTGATCTCGAACTCGTTGACCTTGCCCGGGATCACATCCATCTTGAACAGCCAGTCGATGACCCAGAACGAGTGGATGACGTCGGGCGAGGTCAGCTCGAACTTGACCTTCTCGTCGACCGGGACCCACAGCGTGGGCGGGGCACTCGGCGTGCCGACGTCGTACACGTCCTCGTCGAGGTAGTTGAACGCCCAGCTCCAGCGGAAGCCGACGGCGTTGATGGTCTGGGACTGGTCGTCCTCGATGGTGAGCAGTTCGGTCTGGTCGCGTGCGGTGAAGACGAACAGGCCGAGGATCATGATGAGCGGCACGATCGTGTAGAGCAGCTCAAGAGGCAGGTTGTACTTCGTCTGCGCAGGCACCTCGTCCTTGCGCCGGCGGCGATAGGCGATCGCGGCCCACAGCATCAGGCCCCACGTAATGGCACCGACTGCCCAGGCGGCAATCCACGAGCCCTGCCAGAGGTTCTGGACGATCGGTCCCTCGGCGGTCGCGGGCTCGGGCAGATCGAAGAAGAAGGCTTCGTTGGCGGTGCAGCCCGAGGCGACGAGGGCCACCAGGCCCAGCGCGCCCGCCATCGCCCAAGCGCGCCGTCCCCTGCCTGCCACGTATCGGACATTAGCGCACCTAGCCCC
>CAINGG010000241.1 GCA_903848435.1 uncultured Actinomycetes bacterium
AGGCAGCCAGCCAGCGCGAGCCCCGCGACACCGGTGGCCAGCGACGCGATGGCCATGCCTGGCGCCTTGGGCCGCGGCGGGTACGCGGTCGGATGCGGCGGCGGATACGCCGGAGGATTCGTCACGGCGTCACGCTACTAGGCGGCTCACCCATCGGGCATGCGCCACTCAACCGCGCGCGCGCACTCGCGCAGTCCACGCGCGCGATAGTTGGGCAGCGCAGCGGGACCATCGAGGTCGCACGTGTGCACCCAGACTCGCTCGGTGCCGGGGAGGCTCCACGCCAACTCGATCGTGCGCGCGAGCAACCATCCGCCCAGTCCACGGCCGATCGATTGTGGAAGCAGTCCGAAGTAGGCGATCTCGACACTGCCGTCGCCCTGCTCCTCCAGCTCGGCATAGCCAGCGTCGATCCCGTCGAGCCGGCAGACGATGAGGTGGTGCTCCGGTCGGTCGACCCAGTCACTCCATTGCTCCGGGCCCCACGGCAGACGATCGACCCAGGCCCAGTCGGCGCCGACGCGACGGTAGAACGACTCGGACAGGTCCGGGCGTGACTCAGCCATCACCTCGATGCTCGCTCCAGCCGGAGGCACCGCATCGACCATGTCGGCGGGGTCGTTCATCTCAAGCGAGACCACGGTGACGGCGACAGCACCCTCGACGGGACCGGGCAGCAGACGCATGACCGAAAGACTGCCATAGCCGCACCCGAGCCGAGCGCGGCGCTCGTCGCGGCCATTGCGCTGCCCATGGTGATCGCCTACGAGGCATGGTCCTTCTGGGTCTTCCGCAAGGGCATCACCGTCGAGGACGCGACCCGCGCCAACCACTAGCGGGCGGTTGCCTCGCGCAGGCCTTCGAGCAGTCGGTCGATGTCGGATTCATCACTGTAGGGAGCCAAGCCCACGCGGACGCCGCCCTCGTCGCCGAGGCCGAGCCAGCGCGAGCATTCCAACGCATAGAAGTTGCCACTTGGCGCATTGACGCCGCGTGCCGCCAGGTGCTCGGTGATGTCAGCAGAATCGATGCCTTCGAAGGTGAAGGTCTCTGTCGGCGTGCGATGACGCGCGTTGCTGTAGAGGCGTATGCCGGGTAGCTGCTCGAGCCCGGAGCGCATGCGCGCATGCAGGGAATCCTCGTGGGCTTCCACCGCCGTCATCGACTCCACGATGCGCGTGCGGCGGTCAGTCGCGGTGGAGTCGAGTCCGGCCAGCAGGTCGACGGCCGCCGTCACGCCCGCAAGGAGTTCGTAGGGCAGCGTGCCGAGTTCGAAGCGCTCCGGTACCGCATCGGTAGCCGGCAGGAGCTTGTCGGGGGTCAGCTTGTCGAGTTGAGCCGGAGACGAGGCGAGTACGCCCAGGTGCGGTCCCAGGAACTTGTAGGGCGAGCAGGCGTAGAAGTCGGCGCCGATGGCGGCGACGTCGATGGGTGCGTGTGCGGTGAGGTGCACGCCGTCGACGTAGAACAGTGCTCCCGCATCGTGCACGCCGCGGGCGATGGCGGGCAGGTCCGGCCGGGTACCGATGAAGTTAGAGGCACCGGTCATGGCGACGATGCGCGTGCGCGGCCCGACGTGGCGCAGGACATCGTCAGGCGTCAACTCGCCGGTGGCCGGATCGAACTCCGCCCACCGCACGGTTGCCCCCGCGCGCGTGGCGTGAATGACCCACGGGCGCACGTCGGCATCGTGATCGAGTCGCGTGACGACGACCTCGTCACCGGGCCCCCAGTCCTGGGCCAGGGTGCGGGCGATGTCGAACGTGATCTGAGTCATGCTGCGACCGAAAACGATGCCGCGCGGATCGGCACCCAGCAGGTCGGCCATGGCCGACCGGGCCCCGGTCACCAGGTCGTCAGCGCGACGCTCGGCGGCGTTGCCGCGTCCCCTGTTGGATACCGCCGAGCGCAGCGCGTCGGCCATCGCCGCCGCCACGGGCTCGGGGATCTGGGTCCCGCCGGGACCGTCGAAGTGGGCCATGCCCTCGACCAGGGCCGGGACCTGCGCGCGAAGTTGCTTCACGTCGTAGCTCATGGCGCCACCCTAGGGGTCCGTCAGCCACCACAATGTCCCGGTGACGCCGGTCCGGCTCGTCTCCGCCTGCCTCGCTTCCGCGGCTGCGGTGCTCACGCTCGCGCCGGGTGCACTGGTCACCGCCCTGTGGGTGGGCCCCCAGGTCCTGGCGGTGGCCATTCGCGATTCAGCGCCGACCTATGCGGTGGCCGGAGCCGCGATCATCGCGGGTGCAGCCCTCATCGTCGCCCTCTACGTCTCACTCATCGGCGTGTGGCGCGGACGTCGCAGTGCGCGCATTACGTGCATCGTGCTCCTGGTCGTGCTCGGACTCGTCCTCCTGACAGCGGGTTCGTCGACCGTGCTGGCGTGGTGGGTACCACACTCACTCGCCCTCGCCGTCTTCGCGCTGGCGGTGGTCGGCCTGGTGATCGCCCTCATCGTCGACCGACGTCCGGACGATCCGCTGCGCGGTTGGGTGCCCGGCATCGCGGGGCTCGTGGGTGCCTACGCCGCCGTCGCGCTGGTGACGGGTGCTGTCGACACCAGGGTGCCGCAGTTCCCGCGGGCCCCGTGGACGCCGGAGTTCGTTGGCGATGCCGCACCCGGCATGCCGTTTCCGGCGGCACCCGCTCCCGCGCATCCGGGCCTGGCACCCGGGCAGGCCTCCACCATCCACAACGACGCCTGGATGACCGATGCCTACGTCGATCTGCCGGCGATCGACCCGAAGACCGCTCGTGTGACCTCATTCTTTGCCGGGGGAGACTGCGCGACTTTGGTGTGGAACGCGGAGGACAATCTGGTCGCGGTGTGCGTCAGTCCCACCGAGGTGCGGGCCTATGTCCTGGATCCCCGGACGCTTGAACCTCGTGTCGAGCGCCAGCTCTCGACTCGCACGGTGACCGCGCGAGCGCTCACGGATTTCTCGGGAGGCGGCTACGCCTTTCTCGACAGTGACATGCGACTGGTGACGCCACTGCCCGATGGCAGGATTGCGCGCTACGACTCGACCACCCTCGATCTCCTTGATGAGTTCAGCGTCGTCGAGCAGATGCAGGACGGCGAGCAGATCACGTCGGCGCTCCCGGACGCGGGCGGTCGGCTGTGGTTCGTCGGTCAGCGCGGCACAGTGGGACTGCTCGACACCGCGGCAGCCAGCGCCTCGTCGATCGTCCTACTGGACCCGGGGTCGTCTGCTGTCGACATCGAGAACTCCTTCGCGGTGGACGAGGAGGGCGGTGCCTATGTCATCACCTCGGCAGAGTTGGTTCGCCTGGACGCCGATGCGGCGGCGCCGCAGGTGACCTGGCGGGTGGGCTACGACCGTGGCGAGCGGCGCAAGCCGGGGCAGACCAGCCGGGCCTCGGGCACCACTCCGACGATCTTCCGCGGCGGCGACTTCGTGGCGGTCACCGACAATGCCGAGCCCCGGATGAACGTCGTGGTGGTCGATACCAGGGCTGCGGCGCCGCGAGTGCACTGTCAGGTGCCGGTCTTCCCCGATGGTCAGAGCGCCACCGACAACTCGCTGATCGCGATGGGCGACTCGCTGTTCGTGGAGAACAACTACGGCTACACCCTGCTGTCTGTTGCGGGTGGGCGCACATCGGTGCCCGGGCTGGCGCGGATCGACGTGACGGATGACGGCTGCGAGGTGGGCTGGGCCAACGACGAGGTGGTGATCCCGTCGCTTGTCTCCAAGGGCGTTGCCGCCGACGGCGTGGTGCTGACCTATACGAAGCGCCGGAGCCTGCTGGGCTTCGACGACTGGTGGTTCACGGCCATCGACGCGGTCACGGGGCAGGAGCGGTGGCGGCGACTGGCAGGCGTGGGGCCGCTACTCAACAATCACTACGCGGCGGCCTACGTGGGGCCAGGAGGAAATGTCTACGTCGGGACCGTCAGCGGCGTTGTCGCGCTCATCGCCGACTAGGGAGCGCGCAGCTCCCACTCCTGGCCGCCGGGGGTGTCGCGCACCTCGATGCCGCGTGCGGCAAGCGCGTCTCGGATGACGTCGCTGGTGGCGAAGTCGCGCCCGTCACGGGCTCGCTGCCGAGCCTGGAGAGCCACGTCGACAACCGGGGCCAGCACGTCACGCTCGTCTCTGAGTCCTGAGACGGCGGCAGTCGCGAGGTCGACGAGCATCGAGCGCAGCGCGGAGCGGGCTCGATCGACGTGGTCGCCCTGGACGGTGTCGGCCGACCACGCGTGGATGGCCTCCTCGAGCTCCAGGGCCGCGGCGAGGGCACCCTCGGCGTTGCCGGTCGCCATGCACGCGTCGAAATCGGACCGCAGGCGGTCCACCTCGGCGCGCAGCGACAGGGATTCGCCGGCGATAGGGGCAACGGACGTCGACGCCGGGACAATCGTTGCGGCACCTGTGACGCCGTCCCCGCGCAGTGCACCGGCCATATCGTCGAATCCCACGGCCTCGCCCGAGGCAATGACGACCGACCTTCCGCGGTGGCGCAGCGTCAGGCCGCCTACACCCTGGACCGAGGCGGTGCGGCTTGCGATGTCGAGGACAACCGCGGTGTGCTCGTCGATGCCGACGACTCCGATATCGTCCGGGAGATCGGCTTCCATGCGCACGAGGCGTTCCTCGCCGAGATAGCAAAAGCGCGTGTCGTGCCGGCCACCCTCGCGGTTGTCGTAGTGGGGGATGACGGCGGCGGTCATGCCGGTCAGCGAGCCCAGTAGGTCCAGGCCGTCGAGCCAATGCGGCTCGACGCCGACCTTGTAGATCTCGTAGACAGGCACGGCGAAGCGACCGACGGTGACCGCCGCAGCGCTGCCCATGACCAGTGTGCCCCCGCGCCCGACAAGGTCGAGCAGTGCCGCAGGCACCGGTGTGCCGGCCCACTGGCTGAGCGCGTAAGACGGACTGCCCGGACCCGCGAACGCCCAGGATGCGCGACCGAGGAGCGCCAGTGCTCGCTCGCGCTCGGTGACCGACTCGTCTCGGCGGCGCCAACGCACGACGTCGAGATCCGCTCCCACGGAATCACGGAAGTACTCCAGGATCTTGTCGGTGAGGTCATCGGCGTTGACCTGGAAGCCGAAGGGGGTGTCCATCATCGCGGCCGGGCCTGCCCCGGACGAGCCGAGGATCTCGCGATGCACCTTCACCATCGTCGGGGCGGTTTCCCCCGATCCCATGATGACAAGACGCGCGACCACGCCCCTAGTCTGCTGGACGTCGGGGCGTGGCCGCGCGCGCGGTCAGGTGTGGCTCAGATGGCGATGGCCGGGCCCTCGCCGAAGCGATTGGGTCCCGGCGTGCTCGGCAGGATCCAGAAGATGATCAGGATGATGAAGCCGATGCCGA
>CAINGG010000242.1 GCA_903848435.1 uncultured Actinomycetes bacterium
CGCTGCTCGCTGCTTTCGCACTCGTGCACGCGAGCACTGGCGGCGACATCGACGATGACGACCGCGAGCTGTCCGCCGCGCTCGATAGCGGCGCGAAGCCCACCAAGGACAGCAAGGGCGGCAAGCGAGGTGACGGGCCGAAGGGCGCCGGGCCCGCAGCCGGCAAGACACGACTGTGGATCTCCGTGGGTCGCAAGGCCGGCGTGACGCCGGGCGACATCGTCGGCGCCATCACCGGCGAGGCGGGCGTCAAGGGCAAGGACGTCGGCCCGGTCAAGGTGCAGGAGTTCTTCACTCTCGTCGACGTGCCGGAGGCGAAGGCGCGCAAGATCGTCAAGGCACTCAATCACTGCACGATTCGCGGGCGCAAGGCCAAGGTCAAGCTCGACCAGGGCTAGTGCCAGGGGTCGACTAGGTCGAGACCCAGACCGGCGAAGTCCCTGGTGTTCCGAGTGGCAAGCGCTGCGCCGTTCACCGCGCAGATTCCCGCGATCTCGGCATCGGCCAGGCTGAGAGGGCGTCCCATCGCAGCGCGATCAGCACGGAAGTTGCCGGCGGCCATGGCTGCCGAGGCGGTCAGCTCGAGGATGGGTGCAGAGGAGAAGAGCGACTCCACTGCCGCCGCGATGTCTGATCGCTTGCGGCCGCGCGGCATGCGTTGCACGCCGAAGACCAACTCCATGACGGTCACTACCGTCACCGCATGATGTGCACGCGTGTCTGCAAGCCAACTCTGGGCTGAATCAGGCCAATCTCCGCGCACGGCTGCGCTGATGACAGTGGTGTCGAGTACGACGCGCAAGGTCATGCGAAGGGATCGCGCTCGGGGTCTGCGCGATCTGCGAGGTAGGGGTCCAGATCAACGCCTCCGGTGCGTCCCCTGAGATCCATCAGCAGGTCGTAGAGAGTGCGCTCGACGGGCGACACTGCCTCAGCGAGGATCTCGCGCACCTCAGCCTCCATCGAGCGGCCGTGACGAGCCGCCCGCACGCGCAACTGGTCACGCACCGAATCGTCCAGGTCTCGGATCGTGAGGGTGGCCATGCGGGGACCCTAGGCCTGTGACAGCACTGCTGTCAATGCAGTCACAGGGCCTCGCTAAGCCGCCACCATCTCGGAGATAGCCTCACGGCTCGGCACGCGCCGGGCGCCAGCGGGCAAACGGGCAAGCACCGCGGCTGCCGCGCTCGCCACGGTCAGGCGCTGAATGATCCCCGCTCCCGACACCAGTGACCACGCATAGCCCCCGTGGAAGGCATCGCCGCATCCGGTCGTGTCCACGGCCTCGACGACATACGCGGGCACGTGCACGACATCACCGGGAGCCACACAGCCATAGGAACCGCGGGTGCCATCGGTCAGCACGACGGCCGTACGCCGGTCATTCCACAACCCGGCCGCGACGTCGGCGGCAGACGACGCCCCGGTGATCTGCGCGCCGAATCCCAGCGGGATCACCAGGTGATCGGCGGCATCGACGAGTGCCAGCACCGTGGGCGAGGGATCGCGCTCCGCGTCGAGCACGACAGCGACGCCGCGCTCACGGGCCTGTTCGACCACGCGCAGTGATCCAGGCGGCGCGACGCAGGCATCGATCAGGAGCGCATCCGCCGCGGACAGGGCCGCATCCACAACGGCCTCGCTCGGCAGCGGTGTCGTAGCGAGAGTCGAGTCGTCGAACGCGACGTAGCGCTCGCCGCCCGCGGTCACGGTGATCCGCGACATCACCGGGTCGGCGCCCGCCACGCGCTCGATGAACTCGGTCGAGATGCCATGCGCCGCCAGGTCGACCATCGCCTCTTCCGATGACGTCGACAGGCCGACCGAGCCGAGGTAGGCGGCAGGATGGTCGAGGGCGGCAACGGTCGACAGCGCATTGCGCACGTTGCCGCCGAATCGCGTCTCGGTGTGGATGACCCGGCCCTTGCCCGACTCCCACGTCGTCTCGGTGACGAGCATGTGGTCGTGGGCGAGGCAGCCGAGCCCGATGATCATGTGCTGGCGATGGCCTTGTCGGCGTCGAGGCCGTCGTGGATGACCGCGGCATAGGCACGCGCGGCATGCTCCATGTCAGCCTCACCCCAGATATTGCGACCGACCACGGCACCGCGCGCGCCCGCGCGCATGCCCGCGTGGATCTGCGTCAAGGCGCCCTTGAGCGTCGGCTCCTTGGGGCCACCGGCCATGACGACCGGCACCGGGCACGAGGCGATGATCTCCGCGAACGCCTTCTCGTCTCCGGGGTAGCCGACCTTGATGACGTCGACACCGGTCTCGATGCCCACGCGCACGGCGTAGGCGATCTCATCAGGGGTGAAGACGATCTTCACGCCATCGGAGTAGTCGCGCGGATAGATATGGGCGACGACGGGCAGCTCATAGGGGGCCGCATCGCGCACGGCATCGGCGAGCCAGCGGATGAAGTCGCCTTCGGTGGCGCCGCGTACGCCGATCGCCACGGCTAGCGCATCGGCACCCAGGCGCACGGCGTCGGCAGGCTGGGCGAGCCGGTCGCGGATGCGATCGTCCGGCGTCCAGTA
>CAINGG010000243.1 GCA_903848435.1 uncultured Actinomycetes bacterium
GACGGCGCTGACACGGTCCGCAGCCTCGGCATGGGCCTCGTAGCCGCCGATCTCCTCCTCGCGACTCAGGTGCGTCACGACCGTGTCCGTGACCACGCGCGGCGGCAGCGCCGATCCCGCGTTGTTGAGGTGAACGACCCTGTGGCAGCCGGGAGTGTCCGCACGTAACGCCTCGATATCGAGCACCTTCGGACCCTACTCGCGAGCCAGCGACGCGCACGCACCTAGGGTTGTCCGGTGTCCGTGAAGGCCTTGGCGGCGATGCCCGAGTACCGCCGACTCTTCAGCTCGCGGCTCATTTCCAATATCGGCAATGGCGTCGCCCCGATCGCCATTGCTTTCGGGGTGCTCGCCCTGCCAGACGGTTCGCCCACCGGGCTGAGCATCGTCCTGGCGACTCAGGCCATCGCGGCTGTGCTGGTGCTGCCGATCGGAGGTGTCGTTGCCGACCGCGTCGGTCGCCCACGCATGATCAGCATCTGCGACATGCTGATGGCGGTCGTCATCGGCACCATGGGCCTGCTTTTTATCACCGGTGTCGCCACCATCCCACTTCTCGCGGCGCTCAATGCGCTGGCCGGAGTGCTCGTGGGCCTGTGGTATCCGGCCTACCCCGGGTTGGCGACGGACGTCGTTCCCGACGAGTTCCTGCAGCCGGCCAATGCCTACAACGCGGTCGCCGGCAACGGCGGCTTCATCATTGGCACCGCCATCGGCGGCCTGCTCGTCGCGACTGTGGGCTCGGGCTGGGCGATCATGCTCGACGCACTGAGCTTCCTCATTGCGGGCGTCCTTGTCTTCGGACTCCGCCATTTCTCGCGGCCGTTCAACTCGGGGGAGTCACCGGTGCGTGATCTCCTCGATGGCTGGCACGCCTTCATCAGCTACCGATGGATCGTCGCGGTCGTGCTGGCGTTCAGCTTCGTCGTCATGGTGATGCGTGGCGCTGAGGAGGTGCTCGGCCCGGTGCTAGCGAACGAGCGGTACGGCGGCCCCTCAGGCTGGTCAGCCGTGCTCGGTGCGATGGCGGCCGGCTTCCTCCTCGGTGCCATCGTGGCGTCCAGGATCCGCGTGCAACGACCCATTGCCTTCGGCATGGCCGTCTGCTTCGCCCTGCCGGCGTGGCTCCTGACGCTCGCCTTCGCCGCACCCTTGCCTGTCGTCATGGTCGCTGCCTTTATCTGGGGCCTGGCGATGGAGGTGATGGTCGTCCTGTGGTTCACCGCCCTGCAGCGCAATGTGCCGCCGGAGTCGCTCTCCCGGGTCTCGTCCTACGACGCGTTCGGGTCATTGATCTTCGGGCCGATCGGACTGGCCCTCGCCGGTCCACTTCTCGCCTTCATCCCGATCTCCGAGGCCTTCTTCATCGCCGCGCTCGTGGCGGCCGTCGCCATCGCCGCGTCCCTGCTCGTCCCTTCCGTGTGGCGACTGCGCAGCACCGACGGGTTGCCGGATATGCCGCCGGTGACGTCGGACTGACCGGGGGGCGCGGCCCGCTGCAAGCGCTTGCCGATAGGGTCACACCACGACTTCGGGACGAACGCACGGGAGCACGAGACATGAACATCGACATGCGCCAGCAGATGGGTTCGGGCAAGGGCTTCATCGC
>CAINGG010000244.1 GCA_903848435.1 uncultured Actinomycetes bacterium
CGGGGGATCGGCACCGGCTCGGGCTGGGTCGGGATCGGGCACTCGGCCGGAGCGGCCGTGGTGATCCACGCGGCCGCGGTCCTGGCCGCTCGCGGCTCCGGCCCGGGTCAGCCCCGCGGGCTGGTCCTGCTGGATCCCGTGGACACCGTCGGTGGCCTGCTGGTGGCGGCCTTTCCGGGCTTGCCCGCCGACCTGCCGATCGTCGCCCTGGCCTGCCCGCCATCGCGGTGCAACCGGGGCGGGCAGACCGCCGAGTGGCTGCGCCGGACCGGGGCCGTCGACGTTCGCGACCTGCCGGGCCTGTCGCACGCCGACCCCGAGCGCGTCCCGGCCTCGCTGGACCCGGCCGACGTGGCCCCGGCCGGTCGCGCGGTGACGTGGGCCTGCGGACCGGGCGGTACGCCGGAGCGGGTGGCAGCGCTGGGGGAGGAGACGGTACGCATCGTCCGTGAACTCCTGTGACGGATGTGACGCAGGTGGCTCCTTGCCATATGTGAGGTTGACCTCTAACCTCATGGTCAGTTCCACCCGGATACAAAATCTCAACCTTAACGTGAGGTCGAGATCTGCGCTCGCCGAGCGCAGCGGCTCAGGAGGACGCTCATGGGCCGGACGCGAAGGGATGCAGCCGTGGCCGCACCGCAGAACTATCTCGCCGTCATCAAGGTCGTCGGTATCGGCGGTGGTGGCGTCAATGCCGTCAACCGCATGATCGACGTCGGCCTCAAGGGGGTCGAGTTCGTCGCCATCAATACTGACGCCCAGGCGCTGCTGATGAGCGACGCCGACGTCAAGCTCGACATCGGCCGCGAGCTCACCCGCGGACTCGGTGCCGGCGCCGATCCCGATGTCGGCCGTCAGGCCGCCGAGGATCATGCGGCCGATATCGAAGAGGTCCTGCGCGGCGCCGACATGGTCTTCGTCACCGCGGGCGAGGGCGGTGGCACCGGCACCGGTGGGGCGCCCGTCGTCGCGCGCATCGCCAAGTCTCTCGGCGCCTTGACCATCGGCGTCGTCACCCGACCCTTCGGCTTCGAGGGCCGTCGCCGCCAGTCGCAGGCCGATGCCGGCGTCGACGCTCTGCGCGCCGAGGTCGACACGCTCATCGTCATCCCCAACGACCGGCTGCTGTCGCTGTCCGACCGCAACATCAGCGTCATCGATGCCTTCCGCCAGGCCGACCACGTGCTGCTGCAGGGCGTGTCCGGCATCACCGACCTCATCACCACGCCCGGCCTGATCAACCTCGACTTCGCCGACGTCAAGAGCGTCATGGCGGGGGCCGGATCCGCTCTCATGGGCATCGGCTCGGCCCGCGGCGAGGAGCGCGCGGTGGAGGCGGCCAATGCGGCCATCTCCAGCCCGCTGCTCGAGGCCAGCATCGAAGGTGCCCACGGCGTCCTGCTGTCCATCTCGGGCGGCTCCGACCTCGGGCTCTTCGAGGTCAACGAGGCGGCCCGCATGGTCTCCGACGCGGCGCACCCCGATGCCAACATCATCTTTGGTGCGGTCATCGACGACACCCTCGGCGACGAGGTGCGCGTCACCGTGATCGCGGCCGGATTCGATGGCGGCACGCCTCCGGCGCGCCGGACGCAGCCGGTCACCAAGCGCATCGCGGAGGAGACGCCGCTCGCCGCGGCCGTCGCTGCCAAGCAGTCGGCGTCCTCCGACAGCGCCGAGATCCCCGTCACGCCGGAGCCTCCGAAGCGACCCGTGCAGCAGCCGCGCACGATCGTCTTCGACGACACCGGCGACGACCTGGACGTGCCCGACTTCCTGAAGTAGTCGCGTCATGGGGGTCGTGGCCCGCGGACGCGTCGAGGGCGACCAGGTGTCGGCCGAGTGGGTATTCACCGATCGACACGATGGCGTCAGCGTGGGCGACTACGCGTCGCTCAACGTCGGCGGCAAGGTCGATGACGACCCGGCAGCGGTCGTGCGCAACCGTGCGATCGTCGCGTCGTACGTCGGTGCCGACGGCCTCGCCCGCGTCCACCAGGTGCACGGACGGGCCGTGGCCCTGCTCGATCGGATCTCAGACGACCCGCCCCCCGCCGATGCTGCCGTCACCTCGACTCCCGGCCTGGCCCTGGCGATCCAGACGGCTGACTGCGTGCCCCTGCTGATGGCCGACCTGGCCGGCGGCCGGGTGGCCGCGGTGCACGCCGGTTGGCGCGGCGTCGCCGCCGACGTCGTCGGGGCCGCACTCGACGCCCTCGCGCCGGTCGGTCCCGTCGAGGCGTGGGTGGGCCCGGCTATCTGCCCGGGCTGCTACGAGGTGAGCGAGCAGGTGCGCGACCAGGTAGCGGCCGCCGCTCCCGCTGCCGCGGCGACGACGCGCGTCGGCACGCCCGCCGTCGACATCCGTGCGGGGGTTCTCGCCCAGCTCGCCACGCGCGGGATCACCGGAACCCTCATCGGAGGCTGCACCTACGAAAGCCCGGACCTCTTCTCCTTCCGACGCGACCAGGTCACCGGCCGCCAGGCGGGCGTCATCGTGCTGCGGCGGGCCGATGGCTGACCCGCGCACGGAGGAGATCGCCGCCAATCTCCAGGAGGTGCGCGAGCGGATTGCCGGGGCCTGTCGTGACGCCGGCCGTGACCCCGATGAGGTCACGCTCGTCGTGGTCACCAAGACGTGGCCCGCCGACGATGTCGTGCGACTGGCCGGGCTCGGCGTACGCGACGTGGGGGAGAACAAGGACCAGGAGGCGTCGCCCAAGGCGGCTGCGACGGAAGGCCTGGGCCTCACCTGGCACTTCATCGGCCAGCTGCAGACCAACAAGGCGGCGTCTGTGGCCCGCTACGCCGATGTCGTGCACTCGGTGGATCGCGTCGAGCTCGTGACCGCGCTGGAGAAGGGCGCGGCCAAGGCTGACCGCACCGTGGACTGCCTGGTGCAGGTCAGCCTCGATCCCGACGCCCCGCCCGGTCGGGGCGGCGCGCACGCCACAGAGGTGGCACAGGTCGCCGCTGCGATCGCCGATGCCCCGCACCTGCGCCTGCGCGGCGTCATGGGCGTCGCCCCGGTCGGCGCCGATCCGGCCCCGGCGTTCGCGATCCTGGCCGAGGCCCTGGCATCCCTGCGCGCGACGTACCCGGGGCTGGACGTCATGTCCGCGGGCATGTCCGATGACCTCGAGCAAGCCGTGGCCGCCGGTGCGACACACCTGCGCGTGGGCAGTTCGATCCTCGGGAGCCGGGCTCCTCGCGGGTAGTGTGAGCGAAGGCCGGGCGTGGTGTCCGGCCGCGAAGGGGAGTGCCATGGCGGGCGCGATGCGCAAGATGGCCGTCTACCTCGGACTCGTCGAGGACGACAACGACCGCGGCGAGGGATACCTCGAGGAAGACGAGTGGGAGTACGACGAGCCCACGCCGCAGCGCCGCAGCCGCACGTCCGACCGCCCCGAGCGGTCCGAGCCGCGCGCGGTGACGGTCATGGACCCCCATCAGCCGCGTCGCATGTACCGCGATGAGCCCACCAACGTCTCCACTATCCCCGGTCCGTCGGTGCGCACGGTGCCAGCGGCGCCCGCGCCGATGACCGACCTGTCGCGCATCACGACGATTCACCCGCACACCTACAACGACGCTCGCCGCATCGGCGAGGAGTTTCGCGAGGGCGTGCCGGTCATCATGAACCTCACTGAGATGGAAGACGGCGACGCCAAGCGCATCGTCGACTTCGCTGCCGGGCTCGTCTTCGGACTGCACGGCACGATCGAGCGGGTCACCAACAAGGTCTTCCTGCTGTCACCTGCCAATGTCGAGGTCGGCGCTGAGGCGCGCGCTCAACTCGCGCAAACCGGCTTCTTCAATCAGAGTTGAACGCGAAGCGCGGGTAGTGGCCGTGCGCGCGAGTACTGAGGAGGAGACGTGGGCGTGGTCGGGCAGGTGCTCGCCACGGTCCTGTGGCTCTACTGGCTGGTTCTCATCGGCCGGCTGGTCTTCGATCTCGTGCAGATCTTCGCTCGCTCCTGGCAGCCGCGCGGGCCGATCCTCCTGCTGGCCGAGGCCATCTACTCCCTCACCGACCCCCCGCTTCGCCTCCTGCGTCGATTCATCCCGCCGCTGCGCCTGGGCGGGGTCCAGTTCGACCTGGCGTTCCTCATCCTCATCATCGGCGTCCAGATCCTCATCAACCTCGCCCTGGCACTCTAGGTAGGAGACATCGTGGCCCTCACCCCGCAGGACGTACACGACAAGCAGTTCAGCACCGTCAAGATGCGCACGGGCTACGACATGGACGAGGTGGACTCCTTCCTCGACGAGGTCGAGACCGCGATCGGGACCCTGCAGACCGAGAACGACGACCTCAAGGCGCAGATCGCCCAGGCCCCGAAGATCACCCCGGCCCCGGCGTCGGTATCGATGACCGACGCGCAGAAGAAGTGGGACGAGGCGCAGAAGGTCCTCGCCGACGGCACCGCCAAGCTCGCCGAGGCCCAGGCCAAGGAGAAGGAAGCGGCGAGCAAGCTGGCCGAGGCCCAGGCCAAGCTCACCGAGGCCGAGACCAAGGAGAAGGCCGCCGAGACCAAGCTCACCGAGGCGCGCCGCGTGGCCACCGCGACGCAGGCTGCTCCGGCCGCGTCGGCTCCCGCACCTGCAGCACCTGCTCCCGCGGCGGCTGCTGCGCCCGCCGCGGCCGCGGCGGCGATGGCCGCGCCGGCGGCTCCTACATCGCAGGATGTCCCCGCCCGCGCGTTCGCCATGCTCGAGGCGGCCCAGCGCACCGCCGACGAGACCGTGGCCTCGGCCAAGTCGGAGGCCGACACGATCTTGACCAAGGCACGCGATGAGGCCCGCAAGGTGA
>CAINGG010000245.1 GCA_903848435.1 uncultured Actinomycetes bacterium
CGCGCGATGTCGCCGACCGCCACGACGGGCACGTCAATATGGACCGCCGTGGCGCCGGCGGAGCCGTCGCCCTTGGCGGGCTGCACAGCCTGCATCTGATTGTCGGTGAGGACGCCGTCGACGAGGTTGAGGTCGTTGCCGTGCAGCCACTCCACATTGGGCACGCTGCCGACAGCTTCGATGACGAGATCGGCCGTGAGCCGTGTGCCATCGGCAAGGGTTACTCCATCGGCGTGGAACTCCTGCACGCCCACGCCAAGGTAGAAGTCGGTGCCGTGTGCCTCGTGATGCTTCTTCATGGCCGCACCGAGCTCGGCGCCCAGCGGGCGGATCATGGGCTCGGCGTCGAACGCCGTCACGGTGACCGTGCAGCCGAGTTGCGTCGCGGTCGCCGCCACCTCGCAGCCGATGAACCCCGCGCCCACGACGAGCAGGCTCGTGCCGGGGGTGAGCTTTTCGCGCAGGTGCAGCGCATCATCGGCCGTGCGCAGCACGGGCGGCTGGATCCCGGGCACGGGCAGGTGACGCGGGCGGATGCCGCTGGCGATCACCAGGCCGTCGAAGGTGTACGCCGCATCGTCGACCGTCACCACCCGCTCGGCGAGCGAGCAGCCGGTCGCGCCAGCGCCTAGCCGCCAGTCGATGTCGTCGAACTTGCGGCGGAAGTACAGGCCGTCGACGTCGACACCACCCTTGAGCGCCTCCTTGGATAGCGGAGGTCGGTTGTAGGGCAGGTAGGCCTCGTCACCGATGACGGTGACATCAATGCCCTGGCCGCGCAGGGTCTCGGCGGCGCGCAGCCCACCGAGTCCGGCGCCGACGACGACGGCGTGGGGCATGGACTAAGCCTCGATGGTGATGGCCTGCATCGGGCAGACATCGGCGGCTGCCTCGACCTGCTCGGCCAGGGCGGCGTCGACCTCGCCGACGTATTCGAGCTTGCCGTCGTCATTGAGCTGGAACACGGTCGGTGCCTCGAACGTGCACTGTCCGTAGTGCTGGCACTGGTCCATATCCACGTAGATCTTCACTTCTGCTCCTCGACTCGGGATGGGTAGAGATCCTTGCTGGGGGTGCGGATGCCGCGGAACTCCCAGTCGCCGCCGAGCGCGGTCGAGACGACCTCTTCGCTCTCGGTGGGCTGGGCGCCGACGTCGTCGCGGATGGGGGTGGGGCCCTCGACGATGTGGTTGCTCAGAGTGCCGAGGCCCTCGACCTCGACCTCGACGATGTCGCCGGGCTGCACGGGCCGCGAGTACGCCGGTGTGCCTGAGAAGAGCAGGTCGCCGGGGGACAGCGTGATCGTGCGCGCGATGTCGGCGACGAGGTAGTGCATGTCCCATTCCATCTCGGCGGTCGTGGAGTCCTGCTTCACGATGCCGTTGACGAGGGTGCGAATGCCCTTGTTGCGGAAGTCCCAGTCGGTGACCAGCCCGGGGCCGACCGGCGCGAGGGTGTCGGAGCCCTTCACCCGGAGCATCGAGCCGGCGTCGGTGTCGCGGAAGTCGTGGAGCCCGTAGTCGTTGCCGACGGTGTAGCCGGCGATGTAGTCGCCGGCCTCGGCGGGGGAGACGTTGCGGCACGTGCGTCCGATGACGATGACGATCTCGCCCTCGTAGTTGAGCCACTTGCAGCGCTCGGGGCGCACCACAGCACCCCTGTGCGAGTTCAGCGCCGTGATGGGCTTGTGGAAGTAG
>CAINGG010000246.1 GCA_903848435.1 uncultured Actinomycetes bacterium
ATGAAGCACGCGAGAGAATGGTCCGGGCGAATGCCGAGCTGGATGACCTCGCGCTCGAGATGTCCCGTTACCTGGCCGACCTGGAGGCCGATCCGGCCCGTGCCGCGTACGTCGAAGAACGCCGGGCCGCCCTGGCGGGCCTTCGTCGGCGGCTGGAGCGCGTGGTGCCCGAGGGCGCCGACCTGGGCAGCTGGCGCGAGCAGGCGCAGGCCAGGCTGGCCGACCTGTCCGACGATGAGCAGCTCCTGGCCACCTTGCGCGCGGACCGGGCGGTCGGGGCTACCCGTGCCGGGGTCTTGGCGATCCGGCTCAGCGGGCTTCGCCAAGGGGCCGCCGAGGCGCTGGCCGCTCGGGTGACAGCGGAACTCGCCGAGCTGGCCATGCCGTCGGCACGCCTGGTCGTCGATGTGCGGAGACGCGCGCGGGGCGACGTACACGTCGTGATTGACGACGCTGAGCACCCGGCCGATCGGCACGGCATCGATGAGGTGGAGTTCCTGCTCGTGCCGCGTGACGGGGTCCCTGCACGCTCCCTAGCCAAGGCGGCCTCGGGAGGGGAGCGATCGCGCATCATGCTTGCCCTCGAGGTCGTCTTCGGCGACTGCGATCCGGTGCCGACGTTCGTCTTCGACGAGGTCGATGCCGGGGTCGGTGGCAAGGCGGCCGTGGAGGTCGGGCGGCGCCTGGCCCGACTGGCCCGGTCGTGCCAGGTCCTCGTGGTGACCCACCTGCCCCAGGTCGCCGCCTTCGCCGATCGCCACCTGGTCGTGCGGCCCGGGGAGTCGGTGACGTCGTCCAGCCTGGTCGAGGTGAGCGGCGACGAGCGCGACAGGGAACTGGCCCGCATGCTGGCCGGACTCGAGGAGTCGGCCTCGGCCATGGAGCACGCCCGGGAACTGCGGGCCCTGGCGGGCGCCGAGGCGGCCGATTCGCCCGCGGGTCGCGCGTCGTCCGGGGGCCGTCGGCGCTGATAGCCTGGACCCCCGTGGAGCAGCGGCCAACAACCCGGCATCTTTTCGTCACCGGCGGAGTCGCCTCCTCGCTCGGCAAGGGCCTCACTGCCTCCTCGCTCGGCAACCTGCTGAAGGCCCGTGGGCTGCGCGTGACGATGCAAAAGCTCGATCCCTACCTCAACGTCGACCCCGGCACGATGAACCCCTTCCAGCACGGAGAGGTGTTCGTCACCGACGATGGCGCCGAAACCGATCTCGACATCGGTCACTACGAACGATTCCTCGACACCGACCTGCATGGCTCAGCCAATGTGACGACGGGCCAGGTCTACTCCACCGTGATCGCCAAGGAACGCCGCGGGGAATACCTCGGCGACACCGTGCAGGTCATTCCGCACATCACCAACGAGATCAAGTCGCGCATCCGCCGCATGGTCAGCCCCGACATCGACGTGGTGATCACCGAGGTCGGCGGCACCGTGGGCGATATCGAGTCGCTGCCCTTCCTCGAGGCGGTGCGGCAGATCCGACACGAGGTGGGGCGCGACAACGTGTTCTTCCTCCACGTCTCCCTCCTGCCCTATATCGGGCCATCAGGGGAACTGAAGACCAAGCCCACCCAGCACTCCGTGGCTCAACTACGCAGCATCGGCATCCAGCCCGACGCGATCGTGCTGCGCGCCGATCGCCCGGTGCCCGCCGGCATCAAGCGCAAGATCTCGCTCATGTGCGACGTTGACGAAGAGGCAGTGGTCGCCGCCGTCGACGCGCCGAGCATCTACGACATCCCCAAGGTGCTGCACTCAGAGGGCCTCGACGCCTACGTCGTGCGCCGGCTCGGATTGCCCTTCCGAGATGTCGACTGGACGAGTTGGGGTGACCTGCTCAAGCGCGTGCATGATCCCGCGCACGAGGTCGAGGTGGCGCTCGTCGGCAAGTACGTCGACCTGCCCGATGCCTACCTCTCGGTCACCGAGGCGCTGCGTGCCGGCGGCTTCGACCAGAACTGCCGGGTGCGTATCCGCTGGGTGACCAGCGATGACTGCGCCACCGAGGAGGGGGCTGCCCAGCAACTCGCGGACGTGGACGCGATCTGCGTGCCGGGTGGCTTCGGCGTGCGAGGCATCGAGGGCAAGCTCGGCGCCCTGCGCTATGCGCGGGAGCACCGCATCCCCACCCTCGGCCTGTGCCTGGGGCTCCAGTGCATGGTCATCGAATACGCGCGCGACGTCGCCGGCCTGGAGGCGGCCAACTCACTGGAGTTCGACGAGTCCACGCCCCACCCCGTCGTGAGCACGATGGCCGATCAGCGCGACGTAGTGGCTGGCGACCGCGACATGGGCGGCACCATGCGGCTCGGACTGTATCCGGCCAAGCTCCTCGAGGGGTCCGTCGTCGCTCAGGCCTACGGTGCGCCCTACGTCGATGAGCGCCACCGCCACCGCTACGAGGTCAACAACGCCTATCGCCCCGCGCTCGAAGAGGCGGGCCTGGTGGTCTCGGGCACGTCGCCGGATGGCCGGCTCGTGGAGTTCGTCGAGCTGCCTGTCGACGTCCATCCTTACTACGTCGCGACCCAGGCGCACCCGGAGTTCCGCTCCCGACCGACCCGCGCGCACCCCCTCTTCGCTGGCCTCGTGCGCGCAGCGCTGCAGCGCAGGGCGGCAGACACGTCCGTCGGCGTCGAAGCCGCCACCTCCTAGTGGGGGATGACGAGGTCTGGCGCGGAGAGGTCCGCGACGCCTACGACCCCGGCGAGCTTCTTGATCGCGCGATCCGTTACGACGGGCGGATCTGGAGCGTCGTCACCGAGTCAGTGCGCTTGCCTGACGGAATGGTCGTGGAGCGCGACATCGTCGATCACCCGGGCGCCGTCGGCATCGTCGCCCTCGACAGCGACGATCGCGTGCTGCTCATCCGCCAGTACCGCCAGCCCGTTGGCGGATATCTCTTCGAGTTGCCGGCGGGCCTGCGCGATGTCGCCGGCGAGCATCCCCTGGCCACGGCCCAGCGCGAGCTCATGGAGGAGGCCGGTTACTCCGCCGCTTCCTGGCATGTCCTCGTCGACTTCTTCAATTCCCCCGGGGGCTCCACCGAGGCCTTCCGCTGCTACCTCGCCCGCGACCTGGTCGAGGTCGACGGCGGACGACCGCGAACGGGAGAGGCCGAGGAGGCCCACCTGCCCCGGGCCTGGATGGACCTGGACGCGGCTGTTGACCTCATATTGCGCGGCGCCCTGCACAACCCCACTACCGTCACGGGGCTCCTGGCCGCCGCGGCGGCTCGCGACCGCGGCTGGCGGACGCTGCGACCCGCGGGCGACGACATGTGGACGTTGCAGGGCCCCTAGAGTGAGATGCGATCCGCGGCAGAGGCGACGCGAGATCACCTGGAGGCGAGCAGCATGAAGGTCGGCATTCCCACCGAGGTCAAGAACCACGAATACCGCGTGGCCATCACACCGGCCGGTGTCTACGAGCTCGCGCGGCACGGGCACGACGTGGTGGTCCAGCAGGGCGCCGGACTCGGATCGTCCATCACCGACGAGGAGTACGTCGGCGCGGGCGCGCGCATGCTGCCCGACGCCGATGACGTCTGGGCCACCGCCGACCTCATCTTGAAGGTGAAGGAGCCGGTCGCGGAGGAGTACCACCGGATGCGACAGGGCCAGATCCTCTTCACCTACCTGCACCTGGCAGCTTCCCGCGAGTGCACCGATGCTCTGCTGGGCGCGGGCGTGACGGCGATCGCCTACGAGACGGTCGAGCTTGCCGACGGGTCGCTGCCGCTCCTGGCCCCCATGTCCGAGGTGGCCGGCCGCATGGCCCCGCAGGTGGGCGCTCAAGCGCTGCAGCGGGTCAACGGCGGGCGAGGCGTGCTCATGGGCGGGGTCTCCGGCGTACGCGCGGCCAAGGTCGTTGTCATCGGCGCTGGGGTGTCGGGCAACGGCGCCGCGGCGATCGCCCTCGGCATGCACGCGGATGTCCACCTCCTCGACAAGAACATCGCGCGACTGCGCTACATGGACGACATCTACCAGGGCCACCTGCAGACGGTCGCCTCCAATGCCTTCGAGCTGGAGCGCGCGCTGCTGGACGCCGACCTTGTCATTGGCGCGGTACTCGTGCCCGGCGCCAAGGCGCCGACGCTCGTCAGCAATGACCTCGTGTCCCGGATGAAGCCCGGCAGCGTCCTCGTCGATATCGCGATCGACCAGGGCGGCTGCTTCGAGGACTCCCGGCCGACCACGCACGCCGATCCGACCTTCCCCGTGCACAACTCGCTTTTCTACTGCGTGGCCAACATGCCCGGCGCCGTGCCGCACACGTCGACCTACGCCCTCACCAACGTGACGCTGCCCTACGCCGTGCGCCTGGCCGACCACGGCTGGCGGGCGGCCCTCCAGGCCGATCCAGCCCTGCGTCTCGGACTCAATACGCACGCGGGCTCCATCACCTACGCGGCGGTGGCCGAGGCGTTCGGACTGCCGAGCGCCGATGTCGCGGACGTGCTCGCCTGAGCGCGACGACGGTCGCTCGGGCGGTCGAGGACTACCTCGACCACCTTGCTGTGGAGCGTGGCCTGTCTCGTAACACGCTGATGTCCTACGGCCGCGACCTGCGTCGCTACGCGCACTGGTGCGCGGATCGTGGCATCGGCTCGCCTGGCGACGTGCGCGCTGCCGACCTGGAGGACTTCGCCGCGGACCTGCGGCGCCCCCCGACCGGTGACGGGGGCCCGAGGGCACTATCGGCGTCGTCCGCTGCGCGCGCGGTCGTGGCGGTCCGGGGCTTCCATCGATTCTGCGCCGACGAGGGCCTGGCCACTGACGATCCGGCCCGGTCCTGGCGACCTCCGGCGATCCCGCAGCGCCTGCCCAAGGCCATCCCCTACGACCGGGTGATGGCGCTCATCGCGGCCGCGGGCGCCCAGGATCCGCCCCTGGGCCCGCGCGATAGCGCACTGCTGGAGTTCCTCTACGGCACCGGGGCGCGCATCTCCGAGGCGTGCGGCCTGGACATCGACGACGTCGATCTCACCGAGCGGACCGTGCTTCTGCGCGGCAAGGGGGCGAAGGAGCGTCGGCTGCCGCTGGGCACGCACGCGGCGCAGGCCATCGACGCCTACCTCGTGCGGGGCCGACCCGGCCTGGTCTCAAGGGCGACGCCGGCCCTCTTCCTCAACACCCGAGGCCAGCGGCTCAGCAGGCAAAGCGCCTGGTCCGCGCTGTCCGCGGCGGCCGACCGGGCCGGCGTCACGGGTGTGTCCCCCCACGCGCTGCGGCACAGCTTCGCCACCCACCTGCTCGAAGGCGGCGCCGACGTACGAGTCGTCCAGGAACTGCTCGGGCACGCATCGGTGACGACGACGCAGGTCTACACCCGGGTGACCGTGGAGACGCTGCGGGAGGTTTACGCGTCGAGCCACCCGCGGGCCCGCTGACCTGGAGCGTCGGGTCATCCGGGGCCCGGGCGTCTGAGAGGATGCCGGGGGCCCCGGTTGCGGGGGCCGCGCGGAAGGGGACGCCATGGCCGACGAGTCGCTCGTCGCAGCCGGCCGCATGGGGCCGACCGGCCGTGCCATGCCCGATTTCCCCGTGCCCCAGCCACTCGAGCAGCACGGTCCGGCCAAGGTGCTGGCGATGGTCAACCAGAAGGGCGGGGTCGGCAAGACCACGTCCACGGTCAACCTCGGCGCCGCCCTGGCCGAATACGGCCGACGGGTACTGCTCATCGACTTCGACCCGCAAGGCGCCCTGTCGGTCGCGTTGGGCGTGCCGGCTCACCAACTCGACCGCACCGTCTACAACCTGCTCATGGACGACGACTGCGCGGTCGACGACGTCATCGTGGCCACCAAGGTGCCCGGTCTCGATCTCGTGCCGAGCAACATCGACCTGTCGGCCGCCGAGGTCGCCCTGGTCAACGAGGTCGCGAGGGAGCACGCACTGGCGCGAGCACTCGCGCCGGTGCTCGATCGCTACGACTACATCATCGTCGACTGTCAGCCGTCACTAGGACTGCTGACGATCAATGCGCTCACGGCTGCCAACGGTGTCGTCATCCCGCTCGAGTGCGAGTACTTCGCGCTGCGCGGCGTGAAGCTACTGACCGACACGGTGACCAAGGTGCAGGGGCGACTCAATCCGAGGCTCCAGGTCACCGGCGTCATCGCCACGATGTACGACCCGCGAACCCTGCACACCCGAGAGGTACTCGCTCGCGTGGTTGACGCATTCGGCGACCAGGTCTTCCACACGGTCATCAGCCGCACGATCAAGTTCCCTGACGCCACGGTGGCCGGCGAGCCCATCACGGTGTTCGCGCCCACCAGCCCGGCAGCAGAGGCCTACCGCCAGTTGGCCCGAGAGCTCATCGCCAAGTGACCGAGGTCCTCGACACGCTGCCCCCGAGCGAGGCTCCCGAGCGCGGTTTCTCGGTGAGCGTCGGCGGGTTCGAGGGCCCGTTCGACTTACTGCTGCAACTCATCTCCAAGCACAAGCTCGAGGTCACCGAGCTCGCCCTGCATGTCGTGACCGACGAGTTCATCGCCTACATCCGCGAGCAGGGCCCGGAGTGGAGCCTGGACGAGGCGACCGAGTTCCTCGTCGTTGCTGCGACCCTGCTCGACCTCAAGGCCGCGCGCCTGCTGCCCAGTGGCGAAGTCGAGGATGAGGAAGACCTGGCCCTCCTCGAGGCACGTGACCTGCTCTTCGCGCGGCTGCTGCAGTACCGCGCCTACAAGGAGGTCGCGTCGATCCTGCAGGAGCAGATGCTCACCGCGGCACGCATGATCCCGCGCACGGTGGGCCTCGAACCACACTTTGCCGAGTTGCTGCCCGAGGTGGTGTTCGGCATCGGCCCGGACGGCCTCGCCGCGCTTGCCGCGCGAGCGCTGATGCCCAAGCCGGAGGCTGAGGTCGGCATCACCCACCTGCACGTGCCGCTGGTGAGCGTGCGGGAGCAGGCTGCGATCCTCGTCGGCCGGCTCCGGCGCCTGCGGGCGGCCACCTTCCGCGCCCTCATCTCCGACTGCGACAGCACCATGCTCGTCGTCGGTCGCTTCCTGGCGCTGCTGGAGCTCTACCGCGATGGCGTCGTGGCGTTCGAGCAGGTCAGTCCGCTCGGCGACCTCACGGTGCGCTGGACGGGGCCAGACTCCGGGGAGATCGACATCCACGACGAGTACGACGACGGCGGCACGGGGCAGCCGGACGCCACGAACGGGCCGCTGGGCCTGGTCCCGGAGCCGGCGGACGAGGAGGGCAGCGATGAGTGAGTCGACCGAGGAGGTCGAGACCGCCGCGGTCGAGGCGAGCGATGACCTCGGGGCACCGAGTCTGGGAGCGGCGCTGGAGGCGCTGCTCATCGTCGCGGTGGAGCCGATG
>CAINGG010000247.1 GCA_903848435.1 uncultured Actinomycetes bacterium
CGTATCCGTCATGGCGATGTCCTTCGTCGCGCAGTCGGCGCGCGGCCTGGGGCTGCCGATGATCCCCCAGCAGCGCATCGACGAGGCCTCGACGGTCGTCGAGCGCTTCATGATCCGCTGGCGAGGTGAGCCTGACCCCAAGCACGTTCAGGCAGTCGATGCCTACTTCGTCTCCGCCGCTGAGCACGGCATGAACGCCTCCACGTTCACCGCGCGCACCATCGCGTCCACCGGCGCGGACGTCGCAGCCGCGATCTCCGGTGCGGTCGGCGCCATCAGCGGCCCGCTGCACGGCGGCGCTCCCTCACGTGTGCTCGGCATGATCCAGGAGATCGAGCGCTCCGGCGATGCGCGTGGCTACGTGCAGGGCGTCCTCGACCGCGGCGAGCGGCTGATGGGCTTCGGGCACCGCGTCTACCGGGCCGAGGATCCCCGCGCCCGCGTGCTGCGGCGCACGGCGCGCGAACTCGACGCCCCTCGCTATGAGGTCGCTGCCGCACTTGAGGCAGCCGCCCTCGACGAGCTCCGCGCCCGTCGACCCGATCGCATCCTGGAGACCAACGTCGAGTTCTGGGCCGCCATCGTGCTCGACTACGCCCAGGTCCCGCCGCAGATGTTCACGTCGATGTTCACGTGCGCGCGCCTGGCCGGGTGGAGCGCGCACATCCTCGAGCAAAAGCGCACCGGCCGATTGATCCGACCCTCGGCCAAGTACGTCGGCGCGGGCCCGCGCGTACCCGAGGCGGTGCCGGGCTGGGACGCCGACATGGTTGCCCCCACCGGCTACACGCCATCGAAGCGGGAATCGCAGCGGCCCACCGTGCGCCGCTGACGCGCGCGCCCAATAGGGTCATGCCCGTGAACGACGCCATCCGCATCCCCGCCGACCTGCTGCCCGCGGACGGACGCTTCGGCTCGGGGCCATCGAAGGTGCGCCGCGAGCAGGTGACCGGGCTGCTCGACGTCTGGCAGACCTATCTCGGCACCTCGCACCGCCAGAAGACCGTGAAGTCGCAGGTGGGACGTCTGCGCGGTGGCCTGTCGCAGCTCTTCTCGCTTCCCGAGGGCTACGAAGTGGTGCTCGGCAATGGCGGATCGACCGCCTTCTGGGACATCGCCACCTTCGGTCTCATCCGCGATCGTGCGCAGTTCCTGTCGTTTGGCGAGTTCGGAGCGAAGTTCGCCCAGGCGGCCAAGGAGGCTCCGCACCTCGGGGAGCCCACGGTGATCAAGGCCGAGCCGGGCGATGCGCCCAACTTCTCCGCCGAGGCCGGCATCGACGCATACTGCTCGCCCCATAACGAGACATCGACCGGCGTCATCGTCACGCCGCAGCGTGTGGCGGGGGCAGACGCAGACGCCCTGGTGATGTTCGATGCCACTTCCGGTGCGGGCGGCCTGCCTCTCGACCCGACGCAGGTAGACGTCTACTACTTCGCACCGCAGAAGAGCTTCGGCTCCGACGGCGGCCTGTGGCTCGCCCTCATGTCACCCGCCGCCATCGCCCGCGTCGAGGAGATCTCGGCATCCGGACGCTGGACACCAGCCTTCCTCGACGTGAAGACGGCCATCGACAACTCGCGACAGGACCAGACCTACAACACCCCCGCGCTGGCCACGATCTACCTGATGGCCGAGCAGGTGGACTGGTTCTTGGCCAACGGCGGCCTTGACTGGTGCACCAAGCGCACCAGCGAGTCCTCCGGCGTGCTCTATGGCTGGGCCGAGGCCAGTGACTTCGCCACGCCCTTCGTCACCGACCCCGCCAAGCGCTCGGCCGTGGTCGCCACGATCGACTTCGACGACAGCATCGACGCAACGGCTGTCACTGCGGCCCTGCGAGCCAACGGCATCGTCGACACCGAGCCCTACCGCAAGCTGGGCCGCAATCAGATCCGGGTCGCGGTCTTCCCGGCCGTCGAGCCCGATGATGTGCGCCAGCTGACTCGCTCCATTGACTACGTCGTCGGCCAACTGGGATGACCACGCCGGACGATCATGTCGTCCACGCACCCGTCCGACCGATCCGCGATCGCACCACCCTGCTTGCCTACGCTCAACTCGGCCTCCTCGGCTGGTTCGTCTACGGGTTCAGCGCCTCGCTCACCCTGCTACGTGACGACGAGGGCCTGACTCGGACTGCCGCGTCGTTGCTCAGCGTCGGCCTGGCCGTAGGAGGCATCGTCGGCAGCATCGGCGGCCCGCTGATCGTCCGACGGTTCGATCGCGCCACCCTTCTGCGCTGCAGCTCGCTCGCCATCGCCTCCGGCGCCCTGCTCTACGTGTCCGGCGGCCCCCTCTGGCTGGTCGCACTGGGGGCCGTTCTTCGGCTCGATGGGGTGTGGGTTCGCGGTGGTGGGCGCGAGCGCCTACATCGAGGCGAGTCAGGGGGCCGCGGCCGACGCGGCACTGGCTGAGGCCAACCTCACCGCATCCGTGTCCTCCCTCCTGGCGACCTTCGCGATCGGCGTGGGTGCCACGCTCGTGCTCGGCTGGCAGTCGGGGCTGCTGCTGCTGGTAGTTCTCGCCGTCGTCCTCGAACTCGCTCGCGGACGCACCAGCGCGCCGTTCAATATCGGCACCGAGCTCGAGAAGCGGCGCGATACACCGCGCATGCCGGGCCTGGTCTGGTGGGCGATCTTGACCCTGATCCTGCTCACCGGCGTGGAGATCACGCTCCTGCAGTGGGGGCCGGACCTCCTGCGCGAGCGCGGTGGCCTGGGCCCCGCAGCGGCATCGGCCACGATCGCCGCCATCGTCACCGGGATGATCGTCGGCCGGCTCATCGGATCGCGCATCGTCGAGCGCGTGTCATCCGAGCTTGTCTTCGGTGCCTCGATCCTCTTTGCCACCGCGGCATTCGCCTACACCTGGCTCGTGACCGGTGCCGTGCCGCTCATCATCGGCCTCGTCCTGATCGGCGTGGGCATCGGCATGCACTTCCCGCTGGGCATCGGGCGGGCCATGCGCGCGTCAGTCGGCCAGCCTGATCGCGCTGCGGGCCTGACCAGTGCCGGCATCGCCGTCATGAGCGGCATCGCGCCGTTCGTCCTGGCCGCGCTCGCCGACGCCATGGGCGTGCACATCGCCTTCGGCTTCATGATCTTGTTCTTCATCGCCAGCTTCCTGCTCCTGCTGTGGAAGCGGGTGCCGGAGGACCAGGCAAACCCGGCGGCCTAGCGCACGAGAGCGGCGATGACCAGGCCGACGACGCAGGCTGCGAGCACCCCGAGGGTGATCAGTCGGCGCGAGCGGTGATCCACTCCAGCACTGTACGACGTCCGCGCTAGCGTGCTGCCATGAGCACAGAGCCGCAGCCTGGGAGAGGCGATCCCGCTGACGCCCCGGGCCAGTCGCCCACGGACCGCCTCCTGGCGGACCCATCGCTGCGCTCGCGTGATGACGACGGAGTCGCGGCGATCGCCATCGGCACCGCACTGTGGACCCTCGCACTCATCGCCGTCGTGGCGTTCGGCACTCGTCTCACGGGCATCGATGTCGAACGCTGGATCCTCGTGTGTGCTATCGGTGCGGGCCTGGGGATCCCCGGCCTCGCGATCGTGCTGGCCCGACGCGCGCGCCTGCGGCGTCGCGCGGCCTAGATCTCCTCGAACTCGCTCTCGACGACGACCGGCACCTCGGCCACGCGATCCTGCGAGGTGTCAACGACCTCGGAGTGAGCGCCGCACCCGAAGTCCAGCGCCACCACGCAGCCATCGGCGGGCGACATGTCGTGCGCGCAGACACCGAAGGCCTGCCCGAGCGGGCCGCCGATCGGGATCAGGAAGCCGCAGGACGCGCAGGTGAGCGAGACGGACTTGGCCATGGGCGAGTCGGGGCCGCGCTCGCCCTCGCTCCATCGCTCGGCAGCGACGTCACGCCCGTAAGCGGAGAGCACGCGCACCCGGCCCAGTCCGATCTCCCACTGGCTCGGATGCACGGGCGCCTGGCCCGCGAGACCCTCGAGGTCATCGGACCCGGTGAAGCCGGCGGTCAGGCGGGCATCATCGGCTGGCGTCGCCCAGACAGTGCCGACACCGAGATCACCCGGGCGTACGCGCTCGCTCCACGGCACCCACTCGGGTGCCACCAGCGCATCGGCACCGGGGAGCAGGATGACCTCGCTGACGGTCGCGACGCGTGCCCGCGATGCGCGCGCCACGACGACCGCCCAGCGCCAGCCGACGTAGGCCGGGTCGAGGCAGGCGAAGTAGTGGGTGACCACTCGCTCGTCGTCGGAGTCGAAGCCCAGGTGCTCGCCGACCGTGCCAGCGGGTGCCTCCTCCTCGGCGGCCTGCTTGGCGAGCGTGACGGCCTTCGCAGCGACAGTGTCAGTAGCCATCAGGAAACCTCACTCGGGGACGGGGTGGCATCGCTCGGCGAGGGCGTGACGTCGCTCGGGGACGGGGAGCCGTCGCTCGGGGACGGGGACGGCTCGGGCTCCGGCGGTCCACCCGTCGCCGGGACGATGCGGAACACCCACAGTCCGAGGGTCTCGGTGTCCTGGCCGGCCACGACCTGGAGGGCGACCCCGTTGGGCGGCACGGGCTGCAGGTCGGGGTAGGTGAAGCGGTAGTACGTCGTGAAGACCGGCTGCTGGGTCAGTCGCTGCGAGCCCACCACGGGATACCAGCCCAGGTCGGCAACCGTCGGATCGACACTGATGCCGATGACGTCGCCCGAGAGCACCGGGAGCTCCGCGACCTGCTCGCCTTCAAGTGCCTGCGTGACGACATCCTGCGCGCAAGTCTCGGGGCCGAGGGGTTCGCCATCGAACGACCAGCACAACGCCTCGCGGTACGCGCTGGTCGTGCCCGACACCACGCTCACCCCGGGCGCCGGCTTCTCGCACGCGGACAAGCCGAGGCCGGTGACGATCGCCAGCGCGGTGAGGGCGAGGGGCGCGGCGAGGCGACGGGCGGGCATGCGCAGACCTCAGACGTCGAAGTCGTCGGCGACCGCGCGCAGCACCGCGGCGATCTTGCGAGACTGCTCATCGGCCGGGTAGCGGCCGCGGCGCATCTGGTTGGAGGCGCCGTCGAGGAGCTTGATGAGGTCCTCGACGATGATGGCGATGTCCTCGGCCGGCTTGCGGCCTGACTTCACCAGCGAGACCGGCTGCTCGAGCACCGTCACGGTCAGCGCCTGCTTGCCGCGCTTGCCATCGACGATGCCGAACTCGACCCGGGCACCCTGGCGCAGCGAGGTCACGGCAGGCGGAAGCGCCGAGGCGTGCACGAACACGTCCTCGCCGTCATCGGTGGTGAGGAAGCCGAAGCCCTTCTCCACGTCGTACCACCTGACCTTGCCGGTCGGCATGGTGTCCCCTCACGTCTGGCCCTGCAATGCCCCACAAGGCTAGTCGGCGGTCGATCGCCGCCCCTTCTAGGGTGGGACCGTGACCGGCCAAGCCTCCGCGAGCCGCTAGGGGACCAGCTTCATCAGCCGGTCGAACGCCGGTGCCCCGAGGCCGGACGCCTGGTCGAAGCCCTGGGTCGCCCGGCAGCAACCCGCGGGCGGCGCCACCTGGTTGATGCCGTCCGTGACGTCGTAGAACGCCTGGCGATAGTCACGCGACGCCCCGACGTCGTATAGCCAGGGATTGAGGAACCCGAGGCGACCCTGGCGGGCAGCGATGAGCGCGATATTGGCAGCAGTGAAGGGCGTCGATGCACTCGTGCCGCCGACTGGCGCCATAACCCACTCAAGGCCCGGTGGCACGGGGATACCCATGAACTCCTCGAATTGCAGCGGCGTCATCGCGACGGGCCAGCCGGGGAATCCGCTGGCATGGGCGACGACATCGGGCACGATGCGGCGATCCTGTCGCGTCACCTTAGCCTGGTACCACGGCACGGGATAGGTCGTCGGGCCGCCGGTGCCCGCACCCGCTGTCGAGTCATCGCCGAGCTGCCCCTGCCAAGTGGAGTCATTCCAGACCACCTCGTTAACCCGGGCGTTGTTCTTGCCGAGGCTGATGCGCGTGCCGCCGACGGCGGTGACCCACGGCGACGCGGCCGGATAGCCGACGTTCAGGGCCGCAAAGGTACTGCCGTTGTGCAGGCAGGAGCTCGATCCGCTGTCACCGGATGCGATGAGGATCGACGTGCCCAGGATGCCGCCCAGGGCGAAGATGTCATCGCTCATCCACCGGAGTGCCGCGTCGCCGCTCGCGTTGAGCAGGCGCATGCACTCGCCGTAGGACAGCGTGATGACATCGGGATTCAGTCGCTCATAGGCAGCCGAGAATCCGTCGATGAGTGACAGGACGAAGGATGTCCCTCCCGCGGCCTCGACAAAGCCGATGCGCTGAGCCTCGGGCAGGACGGCAGCAACTGTCTGGACGTCGAGATTGCTCTCGATGCCGTCGTAGCCCTCGGTCTGCACGGGAGCGTCAGGCATGCCGAACGCGCCCGTGACACGCAGGTTCGGCGCTCGGTAGACGAAGCAGGAGGCGGCGGCCTCCGCCATGCCCGGGTCATAGGACTGTCCCACCGCGACCACGGCGATGCGCGCACCCTTGCCCGCGTCGCCCGCACGGTGAAGTGCCGCGGTGCCGTAGGGCTTGTGCAATTGCTTGGGCGAATAGGTGATGTCGCGGAAGGGAATATCACCTATCTGGGCCATGAGGCACGCCGCGCCGGGCCCGAATGGCCCGCCGGTGTTCAGCGGAGGATCGAAGGATGCGCGCGGCGCCGGCAGCAGATCGTTGTAAACCGGAATGATGCCCGCGACCACGCCCTTCAGCGACCGGGGCACGGTGTTGACGATGGCCTCGCCATTGGCGAAGAAGTAGGACATAAGACGAGGAGCAGGATCACCTTCCTCGTAGGAGACCTGGCTGTCGAAGATCTCCTGCCAAGTCTCGGTCGGCCCCGTGATGCGGGCGGTGAGGCCCGTCGCGTCGAAGCGCACTCGCATCCCGTTGTCCTGAGCCCACGCCTTCACACGATCGCGCTGCGCTGTCGTCGCGCCATATCGGGCCGCCGCCTCCTGGAGGGTGAGGAACTGCCGATAGCGCGACGAGCCAGGGGTGGAAATCTGCTGAGCGGCAGCCTGAAGTGCAGCGCGGTCATAGGGCAGCGCGGCCGTGAAGGTCATCTCGACCGGCGCAGGTACGTCCTGGGCCGGGGTGCTGGCAGAGGCGCCCGTCGTGACAAGGCTGGCAGCGACGACACCAACAATGGCGATGCTTGCAATGGCGATAGCAGACGGGGTTCGACGAGTCATAAGGCGACGCTAGCGAGGTCGTGGGGCATCGCGCAGCGAAACCAGCACGCCAGGAAGTCCGTGCAGGTCATCGATGACCACATCGGAGCCCGCCTCCATCAAGTCCATCGCAGAGGACGGCCCGCTGGCTACCGCAATCGCGTGGACGCCGGCGTGACGTGCAGCCCTGATGTCTCCGGGGTGATCACCGACATAAGCCCAGGCCGCATGCTGGCGCAGGGCGTCGCCCTTTGCCTCGGCGAAGAGATCCCCGACGATGTCGTCCGCGTCGAGGCCGGCGGCCTCCAGTGCCAGGCCCGCGACGGCACCGTACTTCGCGGTGACGACCAGCACGCGATCGCCATGCGACCGCACGGCATCGATCGCCTCTCGGGCACCGGGCATTGGCAGGGTCAACGGGATGCCGTGCTCGCGATAGTGCGCGCGGTACGCCGCGAGGAGCACGTCGTAGGGCTCGTCCGGCAGCCA
>CAINGG010000248.1 GCA_903848435.1 uncultured Actinomycetes bacterium
CTGCGCGAGGCATGACCACCCCGGGCGCTGAGCGGCCGCGCGATCGGCTCGGCCGACCACTGCCCTGGGATGCCGCCGGCTACCCCACCGTGCCGATCCGTGCTGACATCAGCGCGGAGGAGGCCATCGCCGAGGCCCGCGCGTACCTCGATGAGGGGCTTCCCTTCCACGCGCACGAGGTCCTGGAGATGCGCTGGCGCTGCTGTCCACCGGATGAGCGCGACCTGTGGCAGGCGCTGGCCCAGGCAGCGGCGGCCGTCACGCATGAGGCCCGCGGCAATCCGGTCGGCGCGCAGCGACTGCACGAGCGCGCATCGGCCACCCTGTCGACCTACGCCGGTCGGTTGCCCGCCAGCCTCGATCCCCTGCTGATCGACCTCAGCCTCACCCCGCCCGCGTCTTAGTTACGCCACCGGTGGGTTAGCGGCCGACTAACCCACCACTGGGGTAACTGAGACGCGAAGTGGGGGTTAGCGGCGGCAGGGGCCGGTGTCGACGGGGACCGTGGCAGTACGCCCGGCATCGGCGACCTCGGTCGCCTGCTGAGCAGTGATGGCGTAGCCGGTGTCGGGCTCGCCGAGCCCTGCGGCGAAGACCACGCCGAAGACCCGGCCGCGCGGAGAGAGCAAGGGCCCGCCCGAGTTGCCGGGTACGACGTTGCCGCGGAAGGAGTACACCTCGCGCACGACGCCGGACCGGCCGTAGATGTCCTCGCCGCGCGCGTCGATGCGCGCGCGGATGCGCGCGGGCTCGGCAAGCAGATCACCGCCGCCGGGGAATCCGGCCACGACAGCGGAGTCGCCAGTGCCCGGTAGTCGACCAGCGAAGGACAGCGGGGGTGCGGGCAGCCCGGGCACGTGAATGACCGCGAGGTCAATGCGCGAGTCGATGGCCACGACCGTCCCTTCGTAGCGCGTGGGATCCCCGGGGATCACGACGCGCGCCGATACCGCTCCCGCGACCACATGGGCGTTAGTCAGCACGCGGTCGGTCGCGTAGACGAATCCTGATCCGACGACATTGGCGTCGCACGCGCTGGCGCTCACTTTCGCGAGCGACGGCCAGGCTGCGCGTACGGCGGGATCTCGCAGCAGCGCGGGATTGGGTGGCGGGACCTCGGGCCCGGCGTACTGGGCGAATCCCGAGAACACACGCGGTAGGCCGGACGCGTCGACCGCGTCGCGCAGTCCCGTGAAGGCATTGCGCGCGACGTCGGGGACGGCCCGATCGATGCCGGAGAGGATGAGCGACGAGCGGACGTCGCGGGCCAGGCCGAGACCGGGGAGGACTCCGACAGCCGTGGCCATGATCCACAGCACCGCAGCGAGGGCCACGACATTGAGCCCGGCACCCGCGGCGTTGTCGACAGTGCGGGCCCCTGACCACGTGATGCCAGCGCGCAGCGAGCGGCCGGCGATCGTGGCCACTGCCTGACCGAGGATGGCGAAGGCAAGGATCCCGAGCACCAGCAGCAGGGCACCCGCGAAACCGGGCATGCCGATGGCCTCGACGAGGTGCGGAAGGACGAGAGCCGCACCAAGGCCACCGATCAGGAAGCCCGCGAACGACAGCAGGCCGGTCACGAAGCCCTGGCGCCAGCCGGTCCAGGCGAAGACGGCGATCGCGACGAGCACGAGCGCGTCGATCGCGTTCATGACAGGTCCTCCGTTGCCTCGGGCTCCAGATCGATGATCCGGCTGTCGTCCCACGGCTCACTCCAGCCCGCAAGGTCCAGCATCCCCGACAAGATCCCCGCCGTGAAGCCCCAGATGACCAGCCCGCGGACGGTGAAGCCCAGGCCGATGTAGCCGGATGGGTGTCGCACGCGCGTGCGATTGGCCGGGTCGACGAGCTCGGAGATGGGAATGCGATGAACGCTCGCGACCTCCGTGAGGTCCACGGCGCTCACCGGCGAAGGTTCGCGCCAGTAGCCGAGGACCGGTGTCACGACGAAGCCGGAGACCGGCACCCACAGGTCGGGTACGAGCGCGAAGACATCGATGCCTGACGTATCAAGGCCAGTCTCCTCGCGCGCTTCGCGCAGTGCGGCGGCGATCGGCCCCGCGTCCTCAGGATCGACGGCACCGCCCGGGAACGCCGGTTGTCCGGCGTGCGACCTCATGTCGTGCGCGCGCTCGATGATCAGCACATCAGGTCCGTCGGGGCCTTCGCCCATCAGCATGAGTACCGCTGCCGCTCGTCCGCCCTCGGGCGGCGGGAGGAATCGCGTGAGGTCCTCACCGCGCAGGCCCGGCATGCGCTCGGCAAGCGGCTCCAGCCACTGCGGCACCACCACGTCATCGACGCGCCAGCCGAAGCGCGGATCGCGCGCGGCCACTAGCCGCGACCTTCGGTGCGCAGGAGCGTAACGGCCTCTGCCGGATCGGTCGGACCTTCGCCGTAGGCCGGGCACGCGCGCGCCACCGGGCATGCGCCGCACGCCGGACGGCGCGCATGGCAGCAACGCCGCCCGTGCCAGATGATCCGGTGCGACAGGTCGGTCCACTCGGCACGCGGGAAGAGCGCCATGAGATCCGCCTCGATGCGATCGGGGTCGTTGCTGGTCGTCCACCCGAGTCGACGGGCCAGGCGTGCCACGTGCGTGTCCACGGTGATGCCCGGAGTCTGGAACGCATTGCCCAGCACGACATTGGCGGTCTTGCGCCCGACACCCGGCAGCGTGATGAGGTCGTCCAGGCGATCGGGCACCTCACCGCCGTAGCGATCGCACAGAGCCCGCGCGATCCCCTGGATGGAGGCGGCCTTGGCGCGGAAGAAGCCCGTGGGCTGGATGAGGGCCTCCAGTTCGGCACGGTCCGCAGCCGCGTAGGCGGCGGCATCGGGATAGCGCGCAAAGAGCGCCGGCGTCACCTGGTTGACCCGCTTGTCGGTGCACTGGGCGGACAGGACCGTCGCGACAAGGAGCTCAAGGGGGTTGCGGAAATCGAGTTCGCAGTGCGCGTCGGGATAGGCCTCGGCCAGGGCCCTGCCCACGCGACGAGCCCGGCGCACGGTCGCCGTGTCGGGCGTCGCCGCGCGCGCGACGGTCGACCGGGCGGGCACCGGACCAGGGTACGTCTCCCTGCGATTGCCACCAGATTGCGATGGCTCCCCTTCTGCAGCGGGGCAGTGCCGGATGCGACAGACTGTCCTTGGAAGGAGATCTCGTGGACGACGCCCTCATGCACGCCCCGCTCTTCTCAGCACTCGACGCGGAAGCCGCCACGGCCCTACGCGCCTCAATGGTCGAGAGCCGGGTGCCACGCGGCGATGTGATCTTCGCCGAGGGCGAGCCCGGAGATCGCATGTACGTCATCCTCGACGGCAAGGTCAAGCTCGGACAGACCTCCGTTGACGGCCGAGAGTCACTCCTCGCGGTCCTCGGTCCCGGCGAGGTCTTCGGTGAGCTCTCGCTCTTCGATCCCGGACCACGCACCGCGACCGCGACCGCGGTCACCGACGTGGTGGTTATCGGCCTCGGCCACGACAACCTCCGCCCGTGGCTGGCCGGCCGCCCCGAGGTGGCCGAGTCACTGCTGCAGGCGCTCGCGCAGCGGCTGCGGCGTACCAACGAGACCCTCGCCGACCTCGTCTTCTCCGACGTGCCCGGTCGTGTCGCCAAGCTGCTGCTCGAACTCGCCGACAAGTTTGGACAGCCCGGGCCCGAGGGCGTCCTGGTGCACCACGACCTCACTCAGGAGGAGCTCGCCCAACTCGTCGGAGCCTCGCGCGAGACAGTCAACAAGGCACTGGCTGACTTCACCCAGCGTGGATGGATCGTGGTTGATCAGCGCGAGGTGATCCTGCTTGACATGGAGCGACTGGCCCGTCGCGCCCGCTAGCGGTCAACCGCCGCTTTCGAGATAGGCCACCTGCGCGCGGGTCGAAAGCAGCGCAGCCCACCTGACGTTGTCGGGAACGTCTTCGTAGACAGCGTCGACGATCTGATCTGGAGTACGCCGCCCCGAGTCCCATGCAGCGCGCACCTGATCGAGCCGCGCATGCCGGTGCGCGAGGTAGGAGTCGATGACGGTGACGGGGTCATCGAGCACGGGCCCGTGGCCGGGGAGCAGCATCGCGGCGGCGGCCCGCTCAGCGTGACCGCGCAAGTCCTGCAGCGAGCGCAGGTAGTCGCCGAGATCGCCGTCGGGCCAGGCCACGACTGTCGTGCCGCGCCCGAGCACCGTGTCGCCGGTCAGGATCGCTGCGTCCTCGGTGACGTGGAAGCTCAGGCAGTCGGAAGTGTGGCCAGGCGTCGCCAGCACCCGCATCTCCGCGCCACTGACGGCGACGACGGCGCCCGCCGCTAGTCCCTCGCCTCCGAGCACATGGTCAGGATCGAGTGCCCGCACGGGGGCACCAGTCATGTCATGCAGTGAGCGCGCGCCCTCTGAGTGGTCGCGATGGCCGTGAGTGAGCAGGATCTGCGAAACACGACCTCCGGCTGCGGCCACAATCGCATCGAGGTGACCGGCGTCATCGGGTCCGGGGTCCACCACGAGATAGGGACCGTCTCCGACGAGCCAGGTGTTGGTCCCATCCAGCGTCATCGGGCTGGGATTGGGTGCGAGCACGCAGGTGAGGCGCGGGCTGACGACTCCCCCGGCCCACGGCTCCGACGAACCGATGACGGGCAGGCCGCTCACGGCGAACCAGCCCCGTGCACCTCCGACCCGGCCGGCTCACTGTCGAGCGGGCGGATCACGGACCCGTCGCGTACGTCGATGATCTCCCAGGCGATGTCCCCGGAATCATCGAGGCGCGCCCGGGGCATGAGCGGACGCACATCGCGCGATGCAGCCGTCGCGAGCACGCTCGAGGCGTCCGAGAAGTGAGTGAGGTCAAGAATCGTGGCCGCCGTCGGCGGCAGCATCGGCAGGCGTCCGTCGGCATATGCGGCCATCGCGTCACCGGGTCGCTCCCAGCGCACATCGTCGGCTTCGCCGCTGACGTCGCGCACGCGCTGGCCAGTCGGCACGGTGGCGACGAAGAATCGCACGTCGTAGCGACGCGATTCGATCTCCGGAGTCACCCAATGGGTCCACAGCGGCAAGAGCCCGGGGTCGAGTGCCAGGCCGCGACGGGCCAGCACCAAGGCGAGCGCATCGCTCGATGCATGCACCGCCGCGCGGTCGTCCTCCCAGCGCTCATCCTCCTTGGGAATCCGCCCGTGCTTGTCGACGGCGAGAAGGACGCCTGTCTCTTCGAAGAGTTCGCGAACGGCGCACACGATCAGACCACGAGCCAGGTCGTCTGCCGCGGTCATGCGTTCGGCATCGACGGGCTCACCCGTCCACTCGAAGGATGATGCGAGGTCAGCGTCGTCAATACGTCCGCCGGGGAAGACATACATGCCGGCGGCGAAGGCCATCGTCGACACCCGACGCATCAGGAATGTCTCGAGCGCATCGTGATCGCGGAGGAGGACGACGGTCGTGGCATCCCGGAGGGCCGGCGGCTCCCACTCGCCCGCGAAGAGGGCATGCACCCGCTCGCTCACGTGGGCTGGCATGCGCGGAACGCTCAGTCGGCCACCTCGAGCACCATCTCCACCTCGACCGGAGCATTGAGCGGCAGGGCGGCCACGCCGACCGCGGAGCGCGCATGGCGACCCAGGTCGCCGAAAACATCCTGGAGCAATTCGCTTGCTCCATTGATCACGCCCGGCTGGCCGGTGAACCCCGGCGCACTGGCGACAAAGCCCACAACCTTCACCACGCGCGTCACCCGATCAAGGCTGCCAATCACCGACTGCGCCGCGGCCAACGCATTGATGGCGGACTGGCGAGCGCAGTCCTTCGCCACCTCGGCATCGACGTCGGAGCCGACGAGGCCCTCGGCCAGCATCGCGCCATCTCGCATCGGCAGTTGGCCGGATGTGTAGACGTAGCGCCCGGTCACCACGGCAGGGACGTAGGCGGCGACGGGAGGCACGACCTCCGGCACCGCAATGCCAAGTGCGGCCAGTCGCTCGGTCGCGGTTGCCATAGGGGACTCCTTAGGTCAGGGGGCGCTTCAAGTAGGCGACCATGCTCTCCGGATTGGGTCCGGGCACGACCTGCACCAGCTCCCAGCCATCGGAGCCCCAGGTATCGAGGATCTGCTTGGTCGCATGAATGAGCAGCGGAACGGTCGCGTACTCCCACGTGGTCATGGGCCGACCCTAGTACGCCGGGTGAGGCGGTCAGCGACCACTAGGCTCCTCGGGTGTCCACGAGCGACTGGCCCGACGTCATCTTGCATGTCGTCTCCGGCAAGGGCGGCACAGGCAAGACGACGGTGGCAGCGGCTCTGGCGCTGGCGCTCGCGTCGGGCGGCAAGCGCGTCATGCTCATGGAGGTCGAAGGACGCCAGGGGCTCGCGCAACTGTTCGACGTACCACCGCTTCCCTACGAGGAACGCAAACTGGCCGTCGCGCCCGGCGGCGGCGAGGTCTGGGGACTGGCCGTCGATCCCGAGGAAGCGTTGCTGGAGTACCTCGAGCTCTTCTACAACCTGCGCCGAGCCGGAGGGGCCCTGCGGCGCATGGGCGCCGTCGACTTCGTCACGACCATCTCACCCGGCTTGCGCGACGTGCTGCTGACCGGCAAGGCCGTGGAACTCGTCCGGCGCAAGGACAAGATGCACGCCAAGCCCTATGACGCCATCGTGCTCGACGCCCCGCCGACAGGACGCATCACCAGGTTTCTCAACGTCAACACCGAGATCGCCGGCGTTGCGAAGGTCGGACCGATCCGCAGCCAGGCCGACGGCGTCATGGCCGTACTGCGATCACCCAAGACAGCTGTGCACCTCACCACGCTGCTCGAGGAGATGCCCGTCCAGGAGACGGCCGACGGCGTCGCGGAATTGGAGAACTCCGCGCTGCCCGTCGGCGGCA
>CAINGG010000249.1 GCA_903848435.1 uncultured Actinomycetes bacterium
GACGCATCCGTCTCGAGGCGATCGACGTAGGCGCCCGTCACCAGGCGCACGCGACCGGTAGCCACTGCGGGCTCGAGCGCGCACACCTCCGCGTCCGACTTCGCATCCCAGCGACAGGGAAACCCATCGCACGTGCCGCAGCGAATGCACCGGCCGCCAGGGCGAAGGTCCACACCCATCGCAGTCGTCGTCGGATGCAGCCCCTGCGCAGCCAAGCGGTCGAGGGTCTCGGCGACATAGGGCTCGTGTGCGAGCGCGCGATAGGGGTACGGCTCACTGCGCCAGGGTTCGAACGGCTGAGTGGCGTCGTCATCGGGGCCGGGCGTGCCGTGCACGTTGTAGAGCGCCTCGACCTTGCAGTAGTAGGGCTCCAGGTCTGCGTACGAAAAGGGCCACTTCGGCGACACCGCAGTGGGATAGATGGTCTCCTCGAAGTCGCGCTCGCGCAGCCGTGGCAGCGAAGAGCCATAGACCTTGGTGTTGCCGCCCACGATGTAGTGAACGCCGGGTGCGAAGGGCGTGCCGTCGTCGGCGTACCACGTGTCGTCGGGCTTGTATCGCCGCTGCACGAAGACGGCTTCGGGTGAGGTGTTCTGCGGTTCCTTCGGCAGATGATGGCCGCGCTCGAGCACCAGGACGTCCATGCCGCGCTGCGCCAGGCCATAGGCGAGGGTGGCACCGCCCATGCCGCTTCCGATCACGACGACATCAGCAGTCAGGGGCTCGGCCATGGCGACATTCAACCCGACCCGCGGCGGCCGCGTGTCCGAATTGTCAGGGAACGCGCACGTAGCTGATCGGGCCCGCAGGCGTGTTGGCCGCGCCCAGTGTCCGAACGGCGTACGTCGCCACCACGGGATCTCCACCGGCATCGAGGTCGACCTCGCCCGAGAGCCCGCGGTAGTCGATGTCCCGGCCCTGCCCGATCAGCCGGAGGCAGTCCGCGAGTTCGCAGACCGTGCCGCCCGTGGTCACGGTGGGAAGCGCGGCAGACACGAGCGGGCCCGTGGGCGCGGCTCCCGTCGCCATCACCTGCTCCGCGGCAAGGATCGCGATCGCGGCCGCGTCGTAGGCCTGGGCGGCGTAGTCGAGTTTCTTGAGCGAGCCGAGTCGCTGGCGAAGCTCACCGGGGACACGCAGGTCCGGACCCAGCACCCGGGCGCCGGCCAGCGTCTGGCGCGGTAGGGCCTTCGCATCGACTCCCGCACCAGCAGTCGCGGTGAGAAGGACGGTTGCGGGCAGGCCACGCCGCAGGAGCTCGCGCACGATCCCGGTGGTCTCGGCGGCTGATGCGAGCAGGAGTCCGTCGGCGACCGCGGCACTCACTCGCGCCGCGATCTTGGCAGCGGAGGTCGTGCGCCCGAAGGTGATCACGCTCGTTTGCATGCCTCGTGCGGTCGCCTCAGCCACGGCCGCATCAGCGAGAGCGGACGAATCACGCGGGACGACGATGGCCAGGCGGACGACGCGCGCTTGCGCGGCGAGCTTGGCCAGGGCCGCACCCTGAAGGGCATCCGAGGGCGACGTGCGCGTGATCCGCCCCGTCAGCAGCGGGCTCGACGTGGCCGGCGACACGACCGCGATGCCAGAAAGACTGGGCAGGGTGTCGAGAAGGAGCCTCGATGACATAGGGCCGATCACGGCGGTGACTCCTTGACCGCGCAGCCGAGCCACGGTCGCGTTCACCGTGGCGATGCCATCTCCCGAGTCCCCCGGCACGAGCCTGACGTCGGCGCCGGCCTCGCGGGCATCGTCGACCGCCAGGCGCACGGCCAGTTGCGTGGCCGGGCCATAGGAGTCGAGCACCCCCGTGTCGGGCAGCATCGTGCCGAGCACGAAGCCGGGGGAATCAGTCGCGACGGATGGCGTGGCGGCGAGAGCCGTGAGACTCGCTGCGACGCAGACTGCCGACACAGCAGCCCACCATCGACGCCCGCGCATGTCGTCGATGCTACGGGTCGCGGGAGCGCGATGCTCTGCTTGAATCTGGCCGTGACCAGTCTGAGCGTGGGAGTCATCGGCACCGGCAACATCGGCACAGCGCATGCCCGCTCGCTCGCGCACGAGGTCTCCGGCGCGGAGGTTTCCTGGGTCTACGACGCCAACCAGTCGCGCGCGCGAGACCTGGCAGATGAACTCGGGGCGAACGCCGCGCCCTCCGCCGAGGCTGTCATCGATGCGTGCGAGGCGATCGTCATCGCGTCCCCCGATGCCATGCATGCCGATCAGGCCATCCGGTGCCTAGAGGCGCAGCGGCCCACGTTGTGCGAGAAGCCGCTCGCCCCCACCGTCGCCGACGCCACCCGCGTGATCGATGCCGAGGTCGCTCTGGGGCGACGACTGCTCTCCCTTGGGTTCATGCGCCGCTTCGACCCGGGATACGTGGACCTGAAGGCGGCGGTCCCGTCGGTGGGCACACCGCTGATCGTGCACAACGTGCACCGCAACACATTCGCGCCCTATGGCCTGACCAGCGCGGGCACGCTGACCAACTCCGCGATCCATGAGATCGATATCAATCGGTGGCTTCTGGACGATGAATACGCCAC
>CAINGG010000250.1 GCA_903848435.1 uncultured Actinomycetes bacterium
CACCCGCACCGCCGACCCATCCTTCGACTAACCCCCCGCCCGCTGCGTCTTAGTTCCGCGAACGGTGGGTTAGCCGGCCCTTAAGCCACCGTTGGGGTAACTAAGACGCACAGGGGAGGGGGGCGGGTGGATGTCCACCCGCCCCCCTCGGCCGTGTCTAGCGGTGCAGGTCGAAGCGATCGAGCTCCATGACCTTGCTCCAGGCCGCGGCGAAGTCATGAACGAACTTCTCCTTGGCGTCGGCGCTGCCGTAGACCTCCGACAGGGCGCGCAGCTCGGAGTTGGACCCGAAGACCAGATCGGCACGGGTGGCCGTCCACTTGGGGGCGCCAGTCGTGCGATCGCGACCCTCGAAGACCTGCTCCGTATCGTCGGTAGGCGTCCACACGGTGTCGATGTCGAGCACGTTGACGAAGAAGTCGTTCGTCAGGACACCCGGTGTCTTCGTGAAGACGCCGTGATCGGAGCCATCGAAGTTGGCGCCCAGCACGCGCATGCCACCCACCAGAAGCGTCATCTCCGGTGGCGTCAGCGTGAGCAGGCAGGCCTTGTCGACGAGCAGCTTCTCCGACGGGGCGACAAGGCCCTTGCCGAGGTAGTTGCGGAAGCCGTCGGCTGCCGGCTCGAGGACGTCGAACGACGCGATGTCGGTCTGCTCCTGAGTGGCGTCGCCGCGACCGGGGGTGAAGCGCACGGCAACGTCGACGCCGGCGGCCTTGGCGGCCTTCTCGACCGCTGCGGTGCCACCGAGGACGATGACATCGGCGATGGACACCTGGGCGCCGCCCTTGGCATTGAACGCCTGCTGGATGCCCTCGAGCACACCGAGCGCCTTAGCCAGCTCATCGGGGTTATTGGCCGCCCAGTCGTTCTGCGGAGCCAAGCGCACGCGCGCGCCGTTGGCGCCACCGCGCTTGTCGGTGCCGCGGAACGTCGACGCCGACGCCCATGCGGTCAGCACGAGCTGGCTCACTGACAGCCCGGAGCCGAGGATGGCCTCCTTGAGCGCGGCGATGTCGGCAGCGCCGATCGTCGGCGTGGGAGCCGCCTGGACCGGGTCCTGCCAGATGAGGGCCTCCTTGGGCACCTCGGGTCCGAGCAGGCGGATCCTCGGGCCCATGTCGCGGTGGGTGAGCTTGTACCAGGCGCGCGCGAACGCGTCGGCAAACTCCTGCGGGTTGTCCTTGAAGCGACGCGCAATCGGCTCGTAGATCGGATCCATGCGCAGCGCGAGGTCGGTCGTCAGCATGACCGGAGTGTGTGACCTCGAGGGATCGTGCGGATCGGGCACCGTGCCCTGAGCCGCGCCGTCCTTGGGGATCCACTGCTTGGCACCTGCGGGGCTCGTCGTGAGCTCCCACTCGTAGGCAAACAGCGTCTCGAAGTACCCGTTGTCCCACACGGTCGGCGTGGAGTTCCACGCGCCTTCCAGGCCCGAGGTGATGGTGTCGTCGCCGTTGCCGGTGCCGAACGAGTTCTTCCAGCCCAGGCCCATCTGCTCGATCGGTGCGGCCTCGGGCTCAGGGCCGACGTACTTGGCGGCCTCGGCAGCCCCGTGGGTCTTGCCGAACGTATGCCCGCCGGCGATGAGCGCGACGGTCTCGGCATCGTTCATCGCCATCCGGCCGAAGGTCTCGCGAATGTCGCGCGCAGAGGCCAGCGGGTCGGGGTTGCCGTTGGGGCCCTCGGGGTTGACGTAGATGAGGCCCATCTGGACGGCCGCGAGCGGGTTCTCGAGCTCGCGGTCACCGCGGTAGCGGTCGTCCGCGAGCCACTCCTGCTCGGAGCCCCAGTAAGTCTCGTCGGGCTCCCACACGTCGGCGCGGCCGCCGCCGAAGCCGAAGGTCTTGAAGCCCATCGACTCGAGCGCGACGTTGCCGGTGAGGATCATCAGGTCGGCCCACGACAGGTTCTTGCCGTACTTCGCCTTGATCGGCCACAGCAGGCGGCGTGCCTTGTCGAGATTGCCGTTGTCGGGCCAGCTGTTTTGCGGTGCGAAGCGCTGCAAGCCTGAGCCGCCACCACCGCGACCGTCGGTCGTGCGGTAGGTGCCGGCGCTGTGCCACGCCATGCGGATGAAGAAGGGGCCGTAGTGGCCGTAGTCGGCGGGCCACCAGGCCTGCGAGTCGGTCATGAGGGCCGTGAGGTCAGCCTTCACCGCGGCGAAATCCAGGCTCTCGAACGCGGAGGCGTAGTTGAAGCCCGGATCCATGGGATCGGATGCGGGCGGGTTCTGGCGCAGGATCGACAGATCCAGGCGATTGGGCCACCAGTCGCGGTTGTAGGTGCCCTGCGACGTATCGCGGTTGAACGGGCACTTGCTCTCGTCGGACATCTTCCTTCTCTCCTCTTGTTGCAGTGCTATCGCTGGATCGTTGACTCGTGGGTGGTGCCTGCGTGCTGGACTGCACAGGTGGGGCAGCGGCCCCAGTAGCTGACCTCGGCCTCGTCGATCTCAAAACCGTGGTCATCGGCGGCCGTCAGGCACGGGGTGTAGCCGACAGCGCAGTCAATGTCGACGACGTCGCCGCAGTCGCGGCAGATCAGGTGGTGGTGATTATCGCCGACGCGCGTCTCGAAGCGCGCCGACGAACCTGCCGGCTGGATGCGTCGCACGATGCCGGACTCGACGAGGGCGTTGAGCGCGTCGTAGACGGACTGCCGGGAGATCGCGCCGATATCGCCCCGCGCCGTGTCGGCGACCGCGTCGGCAGTGGCGTGCGGATGGTCAGAGACGGCCCTCAGGACGGCGAGCCGCTGGGCCGTGACCTGCAGTCCGTGCGAGCGGAGCAGGTCGGCGGGGTCGGTCACGCCCCGAACCTATCCGGACCCCTGGACCCCGTCAAAAGGTGGGATCGGTCAGGGATCGGTCTGGCCGCGAGCCCGTCGGAAGGAGTGGTCGCGCGTGACGGTCGCCACGCGTAGGTCGTAGGCGTCGTACCAGCGCTCCACGCCGAGGCGCTGGGCCAGCAGGTGCTCGGCCACTGTCCGCCACGCCTGCGATGCCTCCTCGTCCACCCAGTACGAAACCGTGATGCCGCGATCGCTGGACGACACCGACTCCACGCCGAGGAATCCCGGCTGCTGCCGCGCCAACTCGTCCATGCGCTCGGCCATCTCGGCATAGCCCTCGAGGTCGGCGGAGCGCTGCGTCGTGAAGATGACGGCGACGTAGGGCGTTGGCCAACTCATGCGCAGATCCTCATGGGTCGGCCCGCCTCGTCGCACGGCACCTCGCCGTGCGGCAGCGTGAGCGCCTCTCCGCGGGCGATGCGCGCGGCTGACCATGCGCACGCGAGGGCATCGAGCCCGTCATCGCCGTACGCCGGGTCCGGGAGGTCGGGCAGCCACCTGCGCAGGAGGTTGAGCCTGACTTCCCGGCCCGCCGGGGTCTTCTTGCGCTCGTCGATCGGATGGCCGTTCATCAGCGCGAAAGCGATCTCTGGATGGCACTCGACGATGCGCGGGTCGTCGGCGAGTGCATCAATCTCGGCGATGGCG
>CAINGG010000251.1 GCA_903848435.1 uncultured Actinomycetes bacterium
CCACCTTGATCGACGACCTGCAGCATGGCGCGCAGGGCGACCAGGGTCTTGCCGCTGCCGACATCGCCCTGCAGCAGCCGGTGCATCGGATGCGATCTCGCGAGGTCATCGGAGATCTCGTCGCCGACGCGCTCCTGCGCGGGCGTGAGCTGCAGGTGCAGGCGCTCGTCGAAGGCGTCCAGCAGTCCCCCGGGTCGGGGCGGTCGCGGTGCCGCTGCTTGGCCGCGCAGCTCGTGTCGGCGCTGGGCCAGGACCGCCTGGAGGCCGAACGCCTCCTCAAATCGCAGGCGACGCTGCCCGAGTTCGATCGCCTCGCGATCGACCGGCCGATGCACGGCTTGCAGCGCATTCGCCAGCCCGAGCAGGCCGAGGCGCATGCGCACTGCAGGTGGCAGGGGATCGTCGGCGTCATCGACCGCGTCGAGAGCCAGGCGCACCGCCTGCTGGATGCGCCAGCTCGGCAGCCCGGCCGTCGCGGGATAGACCGGGATGATGAGGTCGGAGAAGGCCGCCTCCCCCTCGGCGTCGTCCTCCCCCGCGTCGGGCAGCATGACGAACCGCGGGTGCGCGAGTTGCCGCGTGCCGCCGTAGGCAGACACCGTGCCCGCGAAGAGTCCGCGCCGGCCGGTGCGCAACTGCGTCTCGCCGCGCCATGGCTGGTTGAAGAACACCAGGCTGATGCGCCCGCGGCCGTCGGAGACGACGACCTCGGTGACCGTGCCCTTGCGCTGCTGCATGCGGCGCGTGGTGGCGGACACGACCTCCGCGAACACCGTCACGTGCTCGCCGACCTGGAGCGAGGCCAGGTCGGTGAGCTCGCCCGGGTCGATATAGCGACGCGGGTAGTGGCGAAGCAGGTCGCCGACAGTCGCAATATGCAGTCCCTCGCGTAGCGCCTTCGCGGTCTTGCCGCCGGCCACGACGGAGACCGGCGCGCTCATGCCGACGCGTGCCACGACGCCTACTCCACCCCGACGATCAGCGGCCACAGAGGCTGGCCACCGGCCACGGCCACCAGATCCAGGCCCGGGTGGTGCGCCGACAGCCAGGACTCCAGGTCGTCAGCAAGCGCGTCGGATGCCTCGTCGCCCGTCACGAGCGTGACGAGTTCGCCGCCGGACGACAGCAGGCGCTCGAGGACCGCGCGAGACACCTCGTCGACACTGGATCCGATCTCGACGATGTCGCCATCCGCCAGGCCGAGGATGTCACCCTCGCGGCAGGGCCCGGCCGAGGTGATCGCCTCGCGCGAGGCCACGGTGACCGCGCCGTAGCGCGTGGCACCGGCCGCACGCGTCATGGCGACGACGTCGTCATCGAATCGCGCTGCGGAGTCGTGCACGGCGACAGCGGCAAGGCTCTGAACGACTGATCGGGTCGGGATGACAGATACCCGCACGCCCGCGGCACGTGCCTGCTCAGCCGCGGCCTCGGCCACCGCGAGGGTGTCGGAGTCGCTGGGCAGCAGCAGGACCTCGGCGCTATCGGCGCGCGTGATGCCGTCGAGCAATTCCGCGGTCGAAGGACGTCGTCGCGGGCGGGCAGGCACGACGGTCGCGCCCTGGTCCTCCAGGATCGCTCCGACACCGGGGCCGTGGGCAACGACGACGACGCCGCGCCCCATGCGCTCGTCAGCGGGAAGTGCGGCCGGGAGGTAGGTGATCCGAATCCGGTGCACGCGTCCGAGGTCGAGGCCGGACTCGATGGCGGCCCCGGCATCGTGGACGTGCACATGGACGTTCCACAGGCCATCCGCGCCCGTGACCACGAGTGACTCGCCCAGGTCATCCAGTCGCCTGCGTAGCGCATCGGCCGCGACGTCATCGCCGCCGAAGAGGTACATGACCTCGTAGGAGGCGTCCCCGCCCGCGACAACCGGCAGCCCATGGGCGGCCGATGCCGGTCGCGCGGCGACCGGGAGCTTCGGGCGCGCTCCTCGGCCGGGACGGCGCCGG
>CAINGG010000252.1 GCA_903848435.1 uncultured Actinomycetes bacterium
CTTCGCCCCGCACCATGGACGGGTGAGCACGCCCCTGGCCGACGACGAGGCGCTGCCCGAGGCGCTCTCCGGGGCACTCGCTCGATTCGACGAGCACCTTGCGGGCGAGCGCGGCCGCAGTGCCCACACGGTCCGCGCCTACCTGTCCGATGTGGAGGGCATGCTGCGCTATGCCGCGGGCCGAGGGGCCACCGAGGTGGCCGCCATCCGCCTGCTCGACCTGCGCGGGTGGCTCGCCGACCAGGAGCGCCGTGGCCTGTCGCGAGCCACGCTCGCGCGTCGCGCGTCGAGCGTGCGCACCTTCACCGAGTGGGCGGCCAATCGCGGTCTGGCGGATGGTGATGCGGGCGCGCGTCTTGCCAGCCCGAAGCGCGGGCGTCGGCTGCCATCGGTCCTGACGGCCGATCAGGCGACGCAACTTCTCGATCTCGCCGAGACGGTGGCCGATGATCCGCTCGGGCTGCGCGACGCGGCCATGCTCGAGGTGCTCTACGCCAGCGGCATCCGCGTGAGCGAACTCGTCGGCCTCGATATCGACGACGTCGATGAGGGCAGGCGCACACTGCGGGTCATCGGCAAGGGCGACAAGGAGCGCGTCGTGCCCATCGGTGCCCCCGCGCTGCGTGCGATGGGTCGCTGGCGCGAGCACGGTCGGCCGAGCCTGGTGGGGGAGTCATCCGGCCACGCACTCTTCCTCGGCGCCCGAGGCCATCGCATCGATCCGCGCGCGGTTCGCGAGGTCGTCCATCGATTCGTCCGCGAGGTGCCGGGCGCCCCCGACATCGGCCCGCACGGGTTGCGGCACTCGGCGGCCACGCACGTGCTGGAGGGCGGGGCCGACCTGCGCGCGGTGCAGGAGATCCTCGGCCACGCGAGCCTGGCCACCACGCAGGTCTACACGCACGTCTCCGTCGAGCGCCTGCGCACGACGTTCGAGCAGGCGCACCCGCGTGCCTAGGGCTTGAGCACGATTGGCCGGCGCAGAAGCAGCAGCGGATCGGCGTAGGTCGACGCGCGCTTGAGGCCCCAGTGCAGGCACGAGCAGTGCGCGCCACGCGGATCGAGCACGCCGATCTCCTGGCCGCCTGTCACGGTGGCACCGGGAGCAACGGACGGGCGCACGCCCTCATAGGTCGTGCGCCATCCGGTGCCCAGGCCCGGCACCGCGGCCGGGTGCTCGATCGAGATGACGAACCGCCCGGCCAGCCGGCCGGCGTATGCGACGCGGCCCGAGCCGGCGGACCGCACGGGGGTGCCGGGCGCGGCGGCGAGGTCGACGCCCCGATGGCCGCGGTCCCAGGCGGCGGCGGGTGGCGCGAAAGGGCGTTCGACGACGAGGGGTGGGGGCAGGGGCGACTGCCAGGCGAGGGTGCCGGCGAGGAGGAGGGCGGTCATCACGGGCCGACCCTGGCCCGCCGATCGGGCCGGGTGCCCGCAGGGGGCCGGCCCGTGGATGGCCCGGCCGCTCGTGCCCTGGGGACGAAGCATCGCGGCGGACCCCGTAGACTCATCCACCGGTCCGGGCTCGCCCGGATACATCGCGTGTCCCCACCCCGCCAGGGGGTAGGCCGTCGGTCCCGGTACGCCGGGCTAGGCCGCACCGGGGCACCAGGGGCGCTCGCCGACCGGCGGGTGCCGACAACCGACTGCGGTGGGTTCGCCTGCCGCGCACAAGGAGTGCCCCATGGCCGTCGTCACGATGCGCCAGCTGCTTGAGAGCGGTGTCCACTTCGGACACCAGACCCGCCGCTGGAATCCCAAGATGAAGCGCTTCATCTTCACCGAGCGCAATGGCATCTACATCATCGATCTGCAGCAGTCGCTGTCCTACATCGACCGCGCCTATGAGTTCGTCAAGGAGACCGTCGCCCGTGGCGGCTCGGTGCTCTTCGTCGGCACCAAGAAGCAGGCGCAGGAGCCCATCGCTCAGCAGGCCTCGCGCGTGGGCATGCCCTACGTCAACCAGCGCTGGCTCGGCGGCATGCTCACGAACTTCTCGACCGTGCACAAGCGGCTCCAGCGTCTGAAGGAGCTTGAGGCACTCGAGACCGATCCTGCTGCCGCGGGCATGACCAAGAAGGAACTGCTGACCCTCGACCGCGAGCGCGTCAAGCTCGATCGCACGCTCGGCGGCATCCGCGACATGGCCAAGCTGCCCAGCGCGGTGTGGGTCATCGACTCCAACAAGGAGCACATCGCGGTCGGCGAGGCCCGCAAGCTCGGCATCCCCGTCATCTCGATCCTCGACACCAACTGCGATCCGGACGACATCGACTTCCCCATCCCCGGCAACGACGACGCGATCCGCTCGGTGACGCTGCTCACCCGCGTCATCGCCGACGCCGTGGCCGACGGGCTCATGGCCCGCGCTGGCCGCGCCCGCGGTGAGGGCGAGGACGCCGTCGTTGTCGCTGCCGACGAGCCGCTGGCCGAGTGGGAGCAAGAACTCCTCGCCGGCAGCGGTGCCGGGGTGGTCGAGGTCGTCGAGGTCATCACCGAGGCCCCCCAGGCCTGAGCGCTCCGCACGGAGCACGCACCCACGCGGCGAAGGCCGCGCCAGACCACGCGTCCGCACGGACGCGCGAACGAGCACGAAGGAATGGACATGGCGAACATCACGGCCGCAGACGTCAAGAAGCTCCGCGATCTCACGGGCGCGGGGATGATGGAGTGCAAGAAGGCACTCGAGGAGGCCGACGGCGACATCGACAAGGCGATCGAGTCCCTGCGCATCTCCGGGGCGGCCAAGGCCGCCAAGCGCGGTGCCGAGCGCACCACGAGCAACGGGCTCGTGGTCGCCCAGGACAACGTCATGGTCGAGCTGCTGTGCGAGACGGACTTCGTGGCCAAGAGCGAGGACTTCCAGTCGCTCGCCGCGGCGATCGTGGCCGCTGCCGCCTCATCGCAGGTCGGCGACCAGGAGGCCCTCCTCAACGTGACCCTCGCTGACGGTCGCACCGTCGCCCAGGGCGTCTCCGACCTCGCCGGCATCATCGGCGAGAAGCTCGAACTCGGTCGCGTCGCGCTGCTGAAGGCTCCGGTGGCCACCTACCTGCACCGGCGTTCCTCCGACCTGCCCCCGCAGGTCGGCGTGATGGTGTCCTTCGAGGGCAGCGACGATGCGGCTCGCGGCGCGGCGATGCAGGTCGCCGCTATGCGTCCGGTCTATGTCGCCCGCGCGGACGTGCCCGACGACGTCGTGGCGAACGAGCGGCGCATCGCCGAGGCGACCGCCAAGGAGGAGGGCAAGCCGGAGGCCGCGCTGCCCAAGATCGTCGAGGGGCGCCTGCAGGGCTTCTACAAGGATTCCTGCCTCCTGGAGCAGCCCTCGGTGCAGGACTCCAAGCAGTCCGTGGCACAGGTCCTCCAGGCCGCGGGCACGACAGTGTCGGCATTCGCGCGCTTCGAGGTCGGCCAGGGCTGAGCCTGGCTCATACGGCAGACTGCGCACCAGACCGCCGGGAGCGGTCCCGAGGAGGTCGAATGGCTGGCCAGGGCTCGACAGGGGCGTCGGAATCGGCGGCCCGCGTGGTCCAGCCTTCCCTCGAAGGCACCATCGACACCTGGCCCGAGGCGCCTGACGCCGGCTGGGGACGCGTGCTGCTGAAGCTCTCCGGCGAGGCGTTCGCGGGCGGTGGCGAACTCGGCGTCGATCCCGACGTCGTCTCGTCCATTGCTCGTCAGATTGCCGGCATCGTGCGCGAAGGCACCGAGGTCGCTGTCGTCATCGGAGGCGGCAACTACTTCCGCGGTGCGCAGTTGTCGCAGAGGGGCATGGACCGTGCACGTGCCGACTACATGGGCATGC
>CAINGG010000253.1 GCA_903848435.1 uncultured Actinomycetes bacterium
CCGGCTCTGCCACGATAGGGCCGTGTCTGGCGATGGGTCCCTGATCGACAACATTGTTGTCATCGGGGTGATCTTCCTCCTCTCGATTGGTCTCGGCTGGCTTTCGGGCCGCATCCTCGATGTGAAGCGTGGCTTCTTCCGTTCGCTGGTGGCCGGCGTCGTCGGCTTCCTGGGCGGCTTCGTCCTGGTTGCCATCCAGGCGTACGACAGCCTGGACATCGAGCTGATCGAGGACCCGGTCGAGGTACTTCTCGTCAGCCTCGGATGGCTCGGCTACGCCCTCATCGTGTCCTTGATTACGAGCCTCGTGATTGATGCCATGCTGCGCCCGCGTCGACGAGACCAGGGTCGGCGAGTGCCTCGTCCGATCCGCGCCATTCGCCGTCGCTTTGCGGTGTGGTCGCGCCTCTGGCAGATCGCCAACATCGCTCGTCGCAATGGCCTCACTGGACGCCGTCTCGCCTCGCGCTCCGAGCTTTTCTCGCCGGAGGGGGCTCGAGCCATCCGCCTGACCCTCGAAGAGTCCGGCGGCATGCTCGTGAAGTTCGGTCAGATCGCTTCGACTCGCGAGGACCTCCTGCCGGATTCGCTCACCGACGAACTTGCGAAGCTGCGCACCGCTGTGCCGGGGCTGCCCCCGGACGTAGTTCGTTCCATCGTTGAGGCCGAGCTAGGCCGGCCCATCGAGGACGTGTTCGCTGAATTCAGCGCTGAGCCTCTGGCCGCTGCATCCATCGGGGTTACCCATCGCGCGGCCCTCCTAGACGGCCGTCGGGTCATCGTCAAGGTGCAGCGACCCGGCATCGAGGAGAGCGTGGAACGTGATGGACGCGTGCTCGTGTGGGCTGCCGGCAAGCTCGAAGGCCAGTCGCCTGCCGCCCGCCGGGTGGGCGTAACCCCCCTGGCGAGGGAACTCGTCGCCGGCATCAATGAGGAACTCGACTTCACGCGCGAGGCTGCCAACAACCGGGCCATGCGTCTCGCGCACCCCGAGGATGACGGCGTCGCCTATCCGGAGATCTTCGCGGACCTGACGACGCGACGGATGATCGTGATGGAAGAGGTGCAGGGCCGTTCAGTGTCCGATGCGGCGGCCGTGGATCGCACGGGGGTCGACCGCTCGGTGCTCGCCGAGCGTCTTATGGACTCCTTCCTCCAGCAGGTGCTCGCGAGCGGCGTGTATCACGCCGATCCGCACCCCGGCAACATCCTGATCGACGATCAGGGAGTCCTCTGGTTCATCGACTTCGGCGCGGTGGGCTTCATCGACCCGGTCACCCTCGAAGGCCTGCAGCAGATGGGCATGGGCTTTGCTACCCGCGACCCGGCCGTCCTCGCGCGTGCAGTGCGACGCATCGCGGCCAGCGAGGGCGAGGGGATCGATATCTCTTCGTTGGAGTTCGACATCGGCGTCGTCCTGACCGACGTCCAGGGCGGTGGATTCGACCCGCGAGCTATCTCGGAGATCATCCGCGTCCTCAATCGCCACGGAGTCTCGGCTCCCCCGGCCCTGACCGTGCTGGGACGCGCCGTGCTGACGATGGACGGCACCTTGCGCACCATCGACCACGACTTCCGCATGGGACCGGCAGCCCAACGCCGCATGGGGGAGATTGTCGAGGCCACCGGGGGCAGCCCAAGAGAGGTGCTCGCGCGCGAAGTTGTGCGCAGCCTGCCTGTCCTTCGCTCATTGCCGCAGATCTCCGAAGACATCGCCCTACAAGCGCGCGCAGGGCGTCTCTCGCTGCGGATCAATCGCTTCGACGGTCCGGATGGCGTTCGCATGGAGCGCTGGATTCGCCACGTGCTCTTCACCGCCGTGGGAGTCTTTGGCCTGATCTCCTCCGCGCTCATCCTCATGGCTGCGGGTCTTGCCGGCAATGACACCGTGTCGAACCCGTTGCGGATCATCGGATTCACATCGCTGTTCCTGTCAGCGGTGATGGTGATGCGCGTCGTCGCTAAGATCCTGAGCGCTCGGGGCCCCGACGAATAGCCCTAGCGGGTGCCAACCGCCAGAAGGCGCTGCAAGTCGCCATGCACTTCGAGCCCTGCGCTCGTGCCCGTCGTGTCCAGTACTAAGCGTCCCGTCGGATCGACGTATCTCAGCTCGATGACGGCATCGAGGGTCTCCTCCACCCGTTCGTGCATTCGCGTGCGAATCGGCGCGTGGAGCAGGCCGCCACGCTTGCGCTCGGCGGCGAGTTCGAGGGTGCCGGACGGGCCGTTGAGCGCCCATCGCACGTGCGTTTCGTCGATCTCGAGCCACCGCTCGCGGGATCCGTTGTAGGTGGCCCAGGTGTGCAGGTCGCGACCGAGTCGCAGGCCCACGATGAACCCGCGGAAGGATGATCGGAGCCACGGAATGAGCGCGACGGAGGCGGACAGGCACGCGTCCGGTGCACCGGCGAAGTGCTGCGAGTGCATCCAGACGTAGCCGGCCGGAAATGCTCGGCCCCAGTCCTTCTCGATGTAGCCGCGTCCCCCGTCGAACTCCTGCTCCGTGCCGTTGACGGTCAACGAGCCGCGTAGATCATGTCCGAACGACACGATCCCGTGATAGCACTCCATCATCGGGACCCATGCGTACGGACCCATGATGCCCGGGCGTCGCCACGTGACCGGCCACGGATCCATCGGCGTGGTGAACGCGATGTCGCCATGCAGGTCGGGGAGTCGAATGCTGATGCCCTCACTGGAGAAGTGATGGGGGCCGACCCAGACGTCGAAGTGCTCCGCCGATGCGCTGAAGTCAGCGGCGCTGTAGCGGTGGTAGGCCGAGGCCCCGGTGGCCCCATCCAGCACCTGGAGAAAGGCCTCATCCGTGACCGTGGTGCCGTCGTTGCCCCGGAAGACCCCGGGGATGAACGCCCAACGTGCGTCCTGGCGCGCATCGGCTACCTTGACGTACCAGCCCTCGAAGAACCCGCCCCGCGCGCCCTGGCCGTGAAAGGCCTCGGGATGGCGGATTCCGCGGATCAAGGTGAGGGGTCCGCGCATACCGACACGGTAGCCCTAGGCTCCTGCCCCGGAGGTTCACATGAGGCTTCTCGTCCCGGGAGAGACGCGCCCTGGCGAAAAACGCGTCGCGGTGCTGCCCTCTGTCGTGGGGAAGTTTCGCCAGCTGGGCTACGAGGTGGTCGTGGAGTCCGGGGCGGGAGATCTCGCCTTCGCCCGCGATGCCGACTACGCCGCCGCCGGCGCGCTCGTGGTCCCGACATCGGGCATGGATGATGCATTCGCCGCGGCCGACGTCGTCGCATCCGTTCGCCCCCTCGACTATGCGCGGGCGAAGCGACTGCATGCGGGTGCCGTGGCTGTCTCGTTCCTATCGCCTGCGGTGGACCTCGACACCGTCCGGGGACTGCACGATGCGGGAGCAACGGGCCTGTCCTTCGATCTCGTGCCGCGCATCTCACGCGCGCAATCAATGGATGCGCTCACTTCGCAGTCGCTGGTCACCGGGTACCGAGCGGCACTTGTCGCCGCCGACCGGCTCCCCAAGTTCTTCCCTCTCTTCATGACCGCGGCCGGCACCATCCAGCCGGCTCGCGTGCTGGTGCTCGGGGCCGGGGTGGCCGGCCTGCAGGCCATCGCCACCGCCAAGCGCCTGGGTGCCCGCGTGTCGGCCTACGACGTGCGCGCGGCCAGTGCCGATGAGGTCCGCTCGATGGGGGCGACCTTCATCAGCCTCGACCTCGACGCACTCGAGGGTGCGGGTGGCTACGCGCGCGAGATGTCGGACGACCGGGCCGCTCGCCAGCGTGACCTGCTCGCCCCGCATATCGCCGATGCCGATGCGGTCATCACCACCGCCGCCGTGCCGGGTCGCCAGGCGCCCTTGCTCGTGACCCGCGCGATGGTCGAGGGCATGCGCCCTGGCTCGGTCGTCGTCGACCTGGCAAGTGAGTCAGGCGGCAACGTCGAAGGGTCGCTCCCCGGCGAGGAGATCATGTTCGGCGAGGTTGTGGTCTGGGGCGCCCGCGATGTGCCGAGCGAGATGCCGGTGCACGCATCCCAGCTCTATGGCATGAACGTCTACTCGCTGCTCACACTCGTATCGAAGGATGGTGCCGTAGTGGTCGATCCCGACGACGAGATCATCGCGGGCTGCGCGGTCGTCCTGGCCGGAGACGTGCGCAATGAGGCGGCCATCGCCGCCCTCCAGGGAGGTGCGTGACCGTGGACGGCATCGCCCTCCTGACCATTTTCGTGCTGAGCATCTTCGTGGGATTCGAGGTCGTCTCGAAGGTCTCCACCATCCTGCATACCCCGCTGATGTCGGGGGCCAACGCCATCCACGGCATCGTGCTGATCGGTGGCATCACCGTCACCGGTTCCTCGACCTCGCTGGTGCAGACCATCATCGGCGTCATCGCGATCTTGCTGGGCGCGATCAACCTCGTCGGCGGATTTGTCGTCACCGACCGCATGCTCGGCATGTTCAAGTCGAAGAAGGCAGTGAAGAACGAGGAGGTGCTGTGATGACCCCCGTCTGGGTGCAGCTCTCCTACCTGATCGCTGCCGTGCTCTTCATCCTGTCGCTCAAGGGACTGTCCTCACCCAAGACCGCTCGACTTGGCACCCTCTCGGGAGCGGCAGGTGCGCTGCTGGCCACCGTCGTGCTGTTCTTCAGCGGCATCAAGCTCAACAACCTCATCGTCATCTTGATCGCAGTGGTCGTGGGATCTGTCATCGGCCTCGTCACTGCGCGCCAGGTGAAGATGACCGCGATGCCGCAGCTGGTGGCGCTCTTCAACGGCGCTGGTGGCGGCGCCGCGGCCCTGGTGGCCGTCGTCGAATACCTCGAATACGGCACTGGCGCCAGTGTGCTCTTCCTCATTGCCACTGTCTTCACGGTCCTCATCGGTGGCGTGTCCTTCAGCGGCTCCATCGTGACCTACCTGAAGCTGCAGGAGCTCATGACCACCCGGCCGGTCGTGCTACCGGCCGGACGCATCATCACGATCCTGGTGGCGGTGCTGACGGTGGCGTCCGCCATCGCGCTCATCGTCACGCCCTCGACGTTGCTGCTCGTGGCCCTGCTGGTGCTGTCCCTAGCCTTCGGCGTGCTCTTCGTGCTGCCCGTGGGTGGCGCGGACGTGCCGATCGTCATCTCGCTGCTCAATGCGTTCACCGGCCTGTCGGTCGCGGCGTCCGGCTACGTCCTGGGCAATGTGCTGCTCATCGTGGCCGGCACGTTGGTCGGCGCATCGGGCACGCTGCTGACCAGCCTGATGGCCAAGGCCATGGGCCGGCCGCTGACCTCGACTCTCTTCGGGGCCTTCTCCGGCACGACACAGGGCGGCGGCGGCACCGGTGAGGAGCGACCGGTGCGCTCGGCCGGTCCCAGTGACGTCGCGATCATGCTCGGCTACGCCAACAAGGTGATCCTCGTGCCGGGCTACGGCCTGGCTGTCGCCCAAGCGCAGTCGACACTGCGCGAACTCGCCGACCTGCTCACCGCGCGTGGCATCGAGGTCGACTACGCCATTCACCCGGTGGCTGGCCGAATGCCCGGCCACATGAACGTCCTACTGGCCGAGGCCTCCGTGCCCTATGAGCAACTCAAGGAGATGGAGGAGATCAACCCCGACTTCTCCTCCACCGACGTGGTGCTCGTGGTGGGGGCTAATGACGTGGTGAATCCCGCTGCGCGTTCGGACACGACAGCGCCCATCTACGGCATGCCCATCCTCGATGTCGACAATGCGCAGCAGGTGGTCTTCCTCAAGCGCTCCATGCGCCCTGGTTTTGCCGGCATCGAGAACGAGCTGCTCTATGACCCCAAGACGACCCTGCTCTTCGGCGACGCGAAGGATTCCTTGACGAAGGTCGTCACTTCCCTCAAGGGGATGTAGGGCTAAACCACGCCGTAGAGGCGGTCGCCCGCGTCTCCGAGGCCGGGCACGATGTAGCCCTTCTCATTGAGGCGCAGGTCGAGACCGGCAGTGACGACGGTGACGTCGACCGCCTGCCCGACGTAGGTCTCCTCCACGCGCCGCAGCCCCTCGGGCGCCGCCAGCAAGGTGATGGCGGTGACATCGCTCGCACCGCGCTCAAGAAGAAGGTCGATGGCGGCGACCAGC
>CAINGG010000254.1 GCA_903848435.1 uncultured Actinomycetes bacterium
GCGGCCTTCTTGGCTGCGCGCTTGCGAGCGGGTGCCTTCTTTGCTGCCTTCTTCGGCGCGGCCTTCTTGGCTGCGCGCTTGCGAGCGGGAGCCTTCTTGGCCGCCTTCTTCGGCGCGGCCTTCTTGGCTGCGCGCTTGCGAGCCGGTGCCTTCTTTGCTGCTGCCTTCTTCGGCGCTGCCTTCTTGGCTGCGCGCTTGCGGGCAGGAGCCTTCTTGGCTGCACGCTTCGGCGCGGCCTTCTTGGCCGTGCGCTTGCGTGCGGTGGTCTTCTTTGCGACCGCCACGGTGCCTCCAGTTGGTCGTTCCCTGCCCCCTGGCAGGGCTGTCGGAGATAACTGTGGCAGATCATCCGGTGATTTCGCGACAACGCCGCAATTTATGGCCCCCGTGTGTCGCGTCACATTTTTCCGGCGATCGCGTGCTAGTCATGCCAGTGGCGGGGGTGCGCGGGGCACTATTCAGCCCCAATTTCCCCATCTGCACCCTCGTGTCGCGCCCGTTTGACGTGCGCATCCGTCGTGGCGTCGTACCTCCACATCGCCGGAAACGCGAAGCACGCCACTGTGACCGCCGCCACGCAGAGCACCCCGCCGGAGGCCAGCGACACGCGGAGGGATGTCAGCGAAGCGGCGGACGTACTGCGGACCTGACCCAGCAAGGGACCGATCGAGTAGCTGAGCATCTCGATCCCGGCCATGCGGCCTCGCACGTCGTCCGGGATCGACTGGTTCCACATCAACTGGCGGAAATGGCCGCTCAGCATGTCGCAGTAGCCGGCGATCGCGAGTAGTCCGAGCACCCACCAGATTGACGGCGCGATCCCCGTGAGACCGACCGCGGCTCCCCAGCACACGGCGGCGAAGGCCACAGCCCGTCCATGGTGGCGAATCCGCGGCGTCCATCCGCTGGTGAGGCCGAAGGCCATGCCGCCGACGAATCCCGCGGAGTAGAGCAGGCCCAGTGCCCACGGCGCACCGAAGTCCTCGGCGATGAACGGGAACAGGGCAAACGGGAATGCGAACGTCATCGCCGCGAGGTCGACCGCGTAGGTGCCCATGATGTCCTTGCGGCTCCACGCGTATTTCATGCCCGTCACGATGTGGCGCAGGCTTCGCTCCGTCGCCTGGGCGACGACCGGGGGGATGGGGCGCAGGCGCCACAGGATGGCCGCACTGGCGATGAAGCTGAGTGCGTCGAGGGCATAGGCCATCGCCGGACCGGACGCCGCGAGGATCAGTCCGCCGATGGCCGGCCCGGCGATCGCGGCGAGATTGCCGCGCAGGGAGTTGAGAGCTCCGGCGGCGGAGAGGTCGTCGTGGCTGACGACGCGCGGCAAGATCGCATCCAGCGAGGGCCGCTGGAGACCGTCGACCGCCGCGAAGAGCATGGCCACCACATAGATCACGACCAGGTGCGGCGCGGGCAGCAGGGCGTTGACCGCGAGCGTGGCGGCGAGGAGGAAGGCGGCGACCTCCCCGATGACCACGACCCGGCGCTTGTCGAGCCGGTCGGCCAGCGAGCCGCCGTAGAGCCCGAAGAACACGAGGGGCGCGATCTCGGCCAGGCCGATGAGGCCCACGGCGATGTAGGAGCCGGTCAGCTCGGCCACCTGGAAGGGGATGGCGACGTAGGTGACCATCGACCCCAGGTAGGTGATCAGGCCGCCGGCGAAGAGAAGGCGAAATTGCGGCGACGTGCGCAGGGGCGTCAGGTCGATGCGGATGCGTCTCCTGGTGGCCACGGCCAGAGTGTGCCGTAGTGGCGCGACCCTGCGAGGATGGCAGCCATGACGACGACACCTCCTGACCCCCGCGATCTTCCCGATGTCTCCGGCGTGACCGTCGGGTTCATCGGCGGCACGGGCGAGCAGGGCCGCGGGCTGGCGCGTCGCTTCGCCCTTGCCGGCGCCGACGTCATCCTGGGGTCACGCGATTCTGAGCGCGCGGGCGCTGCCGCCGCCGAGTTGCCTGGTCACGCTCGTGGCATGTCCAATGCGGACTGCGCGCGCGCATCGGACGTCGTTGTGATCGCTGTGCCGTGGGACGGTCACGCCGAGACCGTCGCGTCGCTGCGGGAGGCGCTTGCGGGCAAGATCGTCGTGGATTGCGTCAATCCGCTCGGCTTCGACAAGCAGGGCGCATTCGCGCTCCCGGTACCCGAGGGCTCGGCGGCCGAGCAGGCGGCTGGCCTACTTCCCGACTCGCGCGTGGTCTCGGCGTTCCACCATGTCTCAGCCATCTTGCTACTCGATGAGGACGTGGACAGCATCGAGACCGACGTCCTGGTCCTGGGCGACGACCGCGAGGCCACCGACACGGTCCAGGCGCTGGTCAACCTCATCCCGGGCATGCGGGGGATCTACGGCGGTCGGTTGCGCAATGCCGGCCAGGTCGAGGCCTTCACGGCCAACCTGATCTCGATGAACCGGCGTTACAAGGCGCACGCGGGCGTGCGCATTACCGACGTGTAGTCGACTACTCGTAGGCGTGCTCGGGAGCCGGGTAGGTCCCCTCTCGCACCTCGTCGGCCCACGTCGATACGGCCGAGGACAGCGCTGTGCGCAGGTCGGCGTACTGCTTGACGAACCTGGGCTTGCGTCCGGGAGTCAGGCCCGCCATGTCCTGCCAGACGAGCACCTGCGCGTCGGTGGCCGGCCCAGCGCCGATGCCGATGGTGGGGATCGTGAGGATCTCGGTGACATGCGCGGCGAGCTCGGCCGGGACGACCTCGAGGACGACGGCGCATGCCCCCGCTGCCTCGAGAGCCTTGGCGTCGCGCAGCAGGTGATCGCCGGCCTCACCGCGACCTTGCACGCGATAGCCGCCGAGCACATTGACGGACTGCGGCGTGAGCCCGAGGTGGCCGATGACCGGGATGCCGGCCGCGACGAGGGCCTCGACCTGAGGTAGCACCCGCTGGCCGCCTTCGATCTTCACGGCGTGCGCACCGCCCTCCTTCATGAACCGCATCGCCGAGGCCATCGCGACGTCGACGGAGGCCTGATAGGACCCGAAGGGCATGTCGGCGACGACGAGGGCCCGCTCGGACCCGCGAGTGACGGCTGCCACTAGCGGCAGCATGTCGTCGACGGTCACCGGCAGCGTCGAGTCGTAGCCGAAGACGACCTGGGCGGCAGAGTCGCCGACGAGCAAGCACGGGATGCCCGCCTCGTCGAAGATGCGCGCCGTGGTGGCGTCATAGGCCGTGATCATCGACCAGCGCTCGCTGCGATCGGTGAGATCTTGCAGGTCGCGGATCGTGGTGCGTCGGGACGCGGACGCGTGAGACATGGTGGTGCTCCCATCTCGAGGCTCCCGTGCGGAGTCCCCGGACAGCCACATGGTGGCACATCTCACGGCCACCAGCACGCCCGACGCCCCGATCTATCGCTACCGCGGAGTACGGTGAGCGAGTTCAGGGCAAGCCTGGATCCAACACATGGAGTTGCCGGTGTCCCCTGAAGCATGGTCGACCACCAGCGAGGGCCACCCGCGCCGCTGGGCCATCCTGGCCGTGCTCGTGGTCAGCCTGCTCATCGTCGTACTCGACAACACCGTCCTCAATATCGCCCTCCCGACCATTCAAAAGGACCTCAAGGCAACCCCCGCCGAGCTCGTCTGGTCGATCGACAGCTACATCCTGGTCTTTGCCGCGCTGCTCTTCACCTGGGGCGTGCTCGGCGATCGCTACGGCCGCAAGCGCGTCCTCGTCATCGGCCTGGTCATCTTCGCGATCGGCTCTGCCGCCTCGGCCTTCGCCTCGACCCCGGGGATGCTCATCGGGTTCCGCGCCATCATGGGCATCGGTGGTGCGGCCGTCCTGCCGACGACGCTGGCCATCATCACGGTGGTGTTCCCGCCCTATGAGAGGGGCAAGGCCATCGGGGCATGGGCCGGCGCGGTCGGCGCTGCCGTGGCGTTGGGTCCCGTGCTCGGCGGCCTGCTGCTGGAGCATCCCCAGTGGTTCAGTTGGATCACCGGCAATGACTGGGGCGCGGTCTTCCTCATCAACGTGCCCATCGTGATCGTGGGACTCATCGGGGTCTGGCGCATCGTGCCGGAGACCCGCAACCCCAATCCCCAGCGGCTTGATATCCCCGGGCTGCTGCTGTCGATCGTCGGCCTCACGCTCATCATCTACGGCATCATCGACGCCTCGCAGACCCTCAGCTGGACCGCCCCGTCGGTGCTGGGGCCGCTCTTCGCGGGCATTGCCGTCATCGCCGTCTTCATCTGGTACGAGTCGCGCAGTGATCACGCCAGCTTCGATGTCACGCTCTTCAAGAACCGCGGCTACGCAGTGAGCCTGGCCGCGGTGACCCTGGCCTTCTTCTCGCTCTCCGGCATCACGTTCACGCTGCCCTTCTACCTGCAGATCCTGCGCGACTACTCCACGCTGGCGGCCGGGCTCTGCTTCCTTCCGTTCGCCATCGGCCAGATCCTCGCGGCTCCGCGCAGCGCCAAGATGGTCTTGCGCTTCGGATACCGCGCGGTCATGACCGTGGGACTGGTGCTCGTCGCCGTGGCCATGGCCGCCCTCGTCTTCGTCGGCCTGACCACTCCGATCTGGGTCGTCATCGTCGCCTTCTTCATCTTCGGGTTCGGCATGGGCAACGTCATCGCCCCCGCTTCCACCGTCATGCAAAACGTCCTCCCCCTGGGCAGGGTCGGCGCCGGCTCCGCCGTGCAAAACACGGTGCGCCAGGTCGGTGGCGCGCTGGGCGTGGCCATCATCGGAACGGTCCTGGCGACGCAGTACGCCTCGCGCGTCGACTCGGCCATCAACCAGCTTCCGCCGCAGGTGCCTGATGCGGCGCGGCAGGCCGCCCGAGAGTCGATCGTCGCCACCGACGCCGTTCTCGACGCGGCCGCGGCTCAGGGTGCGCCCTCGGGGCTCCTGGACTCCATTCGCCAAGCTGCTTACGACGCCTTCCTCACGTCGTCACATGTCACGTACTTCATCTCGATGGCACTCGTCGGCATCGCTGCCGTCGTCGTCGCGACCCTGCTTCCCAAGATCACCCCGCCCCGCAAGGACGAGCCGGTCCTCCCGGACAACCCCACCGACGAGCGCGTGGCGATTCAGGACGCGGTGTACGACGAGGAGGCCGCCGCCGAGGAGGGCCCTGCTCGACCCCCGGCCTAGCCCCGACGGCTAAGGCTTCTCGCGCCAGCGGTTGGTGACGGGCAGGCGTCGGTCTCGGCCGAAGGCCCGCAGCGAGATCTTGGTGCCCGGCGGGTACTGGCGGCGCTTGTACTCGGCCGTGTCGGTCAGGCGCAGGACGTGCTCGACGAGTTCGGCATCGAATCCGGCGGTGACGAGTTGCTCGGCGCC
>CAINGG010000255.1 GCA_903848435.1 uncultured Actinomycetes bacterium
ATGCGCGCCGGCACGATGGCGGTGGCCATCGATCCCGTCGGCGCCGTCTTCGGACTCTGGCAGGCCGACCTCTTCGGCGGATTCGGCGACACCATCGGCGCCGGACGACCCGAGTGGTTCCACCACGGCTCACCCGATCCCGCGGCCGCCGCCACCTTCTACGCAGCGGCATTCGATCTCGCCACCATCTCCGACGACTCAGACACCATGCTCGGCCGAGACGGTCGCGGCTATTTCTCCCTCGGCCGCAACATCGCCGGCAACCCGCCCGACATCAAGCCCGTCATCCTCGTCGACGATCTCGACGAAATGGAGGCGCGCATCACCGGCTCTGGCGGCGAGATCTACGCATCGCGCATCGAGGTCCCGGGTGGCTTCGCCACGACCTTCGCCGACCCGGTCGTGAAGGCACCGCTGATCATCGCCACGAACGCCACCTGATCCACCTCCGCGCGTGGCACGCTTGCCCACGTGGGTCACGACGTCGGACCTGCACGCCCACCGGCATGATGTGCGGATGATCCGTCGCGCATCCGCCGCCATCGCGGCCGTCATTGCCGCTGTGAGCGTCGCTGTCTTCGCACTGCCGTCCCAGGCAGCGCCCGATGCCGCGCGGTGGGTCAAGCAGGTCGGCACCTACGACTATCTCCTCACTCCCGACTATGACGGGCTGCTGCCACTGTCGAAGGTGGTCGGCAATGCCACCATCGGCCTGGGCACCTTCGATCACCTCGACGGCGAACTCGTGCTCATCGGGGGCACGGTCTACCGCGTCGGGACCGACGGGACTCCCCGAGAGGCATCCCTCGCCACCACGTCACCGTTCTTCCAAGGCGTGCGGTTTGCGCCGCAGGCGAGCGTCGCGGTGCCGGCCGGCACGCAGTGCAGCCAGCTCGTGCCGCTCATCGATGCGCTGATGGGCACGAGTGACGGTGTCATCGCCGTGCGCATGACCGGCACCTTCTCGGCACTCACCACGCGCAGCGTGCCGAGGCAGGAAGCGCCTTACGCACCGTTGTCCGAGGTCGTCGCGCAGCAGACGACGTTCCCCTTCACCGACGAGCGTGCCACCCTCGTCGGCTTCCGCACCGGCAATGACGCCAAGGGAATCGGCGCCCCTGGACTCCACCTGCACGGGCTGACGACAGATCGCACCGGCGGCGGACACGTGCTGTCGTGCACGGTCGGCACGGAACTGCGACTGCAGGCCATGCGTACGCGCGGCACGCAGGTCTACACCAACTAGGCGACGAACTCCCGGCCGAAAGCGGCCATCAGGTCGGCGACCTGCACCGGGTCCTCCATCTGCGCCACGTGGCCCATGCGGGGCATGACGACAACACGACCACGACGGATCCGCTGGGCAGCCTTCGGAGCGACGCGGACATCGACGAGCTTGTCGTTGGTGCCGAAGAGCCCGAGCACGGGTGCCTGCACACGCTCCAGTGCACGCCACATGGCGGCCCCGCGACGCACGAGCATCGACGACGCGAGCGACTGGGCCGCCTCCGTGAACGCCGGCCACGTGTGCGCCAGTTCATCGCGTCGCGCATGCTCGACGATGGCCTCGGCTCGTCGTTCGGGAGTCACGGTGGACG
>CAINGG010000256.1 GCA_903848435.1 uncultured Actinomycetes bacterium
CGATGGGGGTGGGCGCGACAGGACCCTCGGCGGGGGTGCCGGTCACCGCACTGCTGGACAACGAGTCCTCCCGACGTGTCCTGGAGTGCCCAGACTAACCCTGCGGAGCCGGCGAATCGGCTTCCTCGACCTCGTCCGCGACCGAGTCGTGACCGTTGTCTGCCTCGTCGCGATCGCCTGAACGCGCGACCGCTACCAGGCTGCGATCGTCGCCGAGGTTCATCAGGCGCACGCCCATGGTGTCGCGGCCGGAGGCCCGCAACTCCTCCACGCGGGTGCGGATGACGATGCCGTCCGAGGCCACAGCGAAGATCTCATCGTCGAGTTCGCACACCACCGCCCCGACGAGGCCACCGCGATCCTCGACCAGTCGCATGGCGCGTACGCCGAGGATGCCGCGGCCCTTGGGCGACCAGTCCTCGACCGGCGTGCGCTTCGCGAAGCCGCCGTCGGTGACGGTGACGACGAACGTGCCTTCGCGCACGACGTCCATGCTGAGAAGCTCATCGTCGCCACGGAAACGCATGCCGATGACACCGCCGGTGGCGCGACCCATGGGGCGCAGTTGCGCATCGTCGGCATGGAAGCGCGCCGACAGGCCCTTGCGGGAGACCAGGAGAAGGTCGTCCTCGGGGCTGACGAGCTGCGCGGAGATCACCTCGTCGTCATCGCGCAGGTTGATCGCGATGACACCACCGGTCCGGTTGGAGTCGTATTCGGTCAGCGCGGTCTTCTTGACCATGCCCTTGCGAGTGGCGAGCACGAGGTAGGGCGCCTGCTCATAATCACGGATCGTCAGGACCTGGGCGATCTGCTCATCGGGCTGGAACGCCAGCAGGTTGGCCACGTGCTGGCCCTTGGCGTCGCGGCCCGACTCGGGGAGTTGGTAGGCCTTCGCGCGGTAGACCCGGCCCTTGGTGGTGAAGAAGAGGATCCAGTGGTGAGTGGTCGTGACGAAGAAGTGCTCGACGACATCGTCCTGGCGCAGTGCAGCGCCACGCACCCCACGGCCACCGCGACGCTGGGCGCGATAGAGATCGCTCTTGGTGCGCTTGGCGTAGCCGCCCGCCGTGATGGTGACCACGACGTCTTCCTCGGCGATGAGATCCTCGTGGGTGACGTCGCCGTCCCAGGGCACGAACTGTGTGCGGCGCTCATCACCGAAATCGTTGACCACCTCCGCAAGCTCCTCGCTCACGATGGAGCGCTGCCGGGGCTCGGAGGCGAGAATGTCGTTGTAGTCCGCGATCTTGGCCATCAACTCGTCGTACTCGTCGATGATCTTCTGGCGCTCGAGGGCAGCCAGTCGGCGCAACTGCATGTCAAGGATGGCGGTGGCCTGGAGTTCGTCGATCTCAAGCAGGCCCATCAAGCCGGTGCGCGCATCGTCGACCGTGGCCGACGCGCGGATCAGCGCGATGACCTCGTCGAGCGCGTCGAGGGCCTTGAGGTAGCCGCGCAGGATGTGCGCACGCTCCTCGGCCTTGCGGAGGCGATAGCGGGTGCGCCGCTGGATGACCTCGATCTGGTGCGTGATCCAGGAGCGCACGAACTGCTCGATGCTGAGCGTGCGGGGCACGCCATCGACCAGGGCCAGCATGTTGGCGCCGAAGGTTTCCTGGAGTTGTGTGTGCTTGTAGAGGTTGTTGAGGACGACCTGGGCGACCGCATCGCGCTTGAGCTCGATCACGAGTCGCATGCCGGTGCGTGACGACGAGTCATCGCGCACGTCGGCGATGCCGCCGATCTTGCCGTCGCTCACCAGCTCCGCGATGCGCAGGAGGAGGTTGTCGGGGTTGACCTGGTAGGGCAGCTCCGTCACGACGAGGAGTTGCTTGCCCTTGCTGTCTTCGTCGACGGTGACGACCGCGCGCATCGTGATGGCTCCGCGACCCGTGCGCAGCGCATCCTCCACGCCGCGACGGCCCACGATGAGGCCACCGGTCGGGAAGTCGGGACCGCTGACGCGCTCGAGGAGTGCGGCGAGGGCTTCCTCACGCGACGCCTCGGGGTGCTCGAGCATCCACTGCACACCGGACGCCACCTCACGCAGGTTGTGGGGCGGGATGTTGGTGGCCATGCCGACGGCGATGCCGGCGCTGCCGTTGACCAGCAGATTGGGGAAACGGCTCGGCAGGACGACGGGCTCGAGGGTGCGACCGTCGTAGTTGGGGGCGAAGTCGACGGTCTCCTCGTCGATATCCCGCACCATCTGCATGGCCAGGGGTGCCATGCGGCACTCGGTGTAGCGTTGAGCGGCCGGCGGGTCGTTGCCCATGGAGCCGAAGTTGCCCTGGCCCTGCACGAGCGGATAGCGCAGCGACCACGGCTGAGCCAGGCGCACGAGGGCGTCGTAAATCGCGGTGTCACCGTGCGGGTGGTAGTTGCCCATCACGTCGCCAACGACACGCGCCGACTTGGAGAAATTGCGGTCGGGGCGGTAGCCGCCGTCGTAC
>CAINGG010000257.1 GCA_903848435.1 uncultured Actinomycetes bacterium
GCCAGCGGCATACGTCACTGAAGTCCAGTAGTTGTTTTCAGCAGCAGTGCGCAGAGTCCATGTGTGGCCGTTGGGGCTGGTCATCACGGAGTCGTCGCTCACCGCCACGAAGAGGCCGGCGCCGTACGTCACGGAGTTCCAGTTGGCGCTCTTGGGTGCACTGATGATCGTCCACGTGTCGTCCGTGGCGTAGGCGACCCTGGCTGAACTGGTGTTGTTTTCGACCGCTACGAAAGTGTCGTCGCCAAACGCCACCGATTCCCAGGCTCCAGTGACCGGAGTCAGGTACGGAAGCCCCGCGAAAGTCCAGGCGACGCCATTAGTGCTCCGCGCCGATGGGTAGCCGCCCGAATAGGCAACGGCGAGGAACTTGCCGTCCCCGTAAGTCACGCTCTGCCAGCCGTTGGAGGGACCTACCCCCTGGTTCCAGTTGGTCCAGGCAATTCCGTCGGGGCTGGCGTAAACGGTCCCGTTTTGCATGACTGATACGAAGGTGTCATCGCCGAAAGCGACCGACACTCCCTCAGCGCTGGCCCCCGCATTGCGCGTCCAGGTGACTCCGTCGGTACTCCTCATGATGCGGTGCCCTGCACCGGTGCTCCCGGACGGCGAAGCGGCCACGAAGAGGCCATCGCCGTAGGCCACGGCATTCCAGTTGTTCTCGCTGAACTGCGAGCTCCGATCCACCCACGTGGTGCCCAGCCCCGCCGACGCCGGGGAGGTGCCCGGCGCGGCAGCGGTCTGCGTCGCGGGCGCCGCGACGACGGCCAATGCGCCTGTGAGGCAAATGGCCAGCGGCCCCACTGTCCGCCGCAGGAGACGGGACGAGGTCCAGTGGTCCCTCATGACGCAACCCTAGCGGGCTCACCAGCAGCGAAGAGTCGCATGTGACACCGCACTCAGCGGAGCCGCCTCGGGGGTTTGAACCCCGGACCTGCGGATGACGAGTGCGTGACGAGGGAGGAGTCGAGGTGGTGCGACTCGGCATCTAGCGTGAGACAAGACTCACCGGATCACCCACGCGGGTAGGCTCGGCCGATGCGTCTAACTGGCATCCTCTCGCTCGCCCTTCCCGTCGCGCTGCTCGTTGGCCTCTCGGCGGCGTCCGCTGACGCCGAGACGCAACTTTCCATTCCGACCAAGCCCACGGCGATCGCGGTCGCGTCGACGCGCGTGCTGCAGGGAGTCGTGACCTCTGGCGGCACACGAGATGTGTTGCCACTCGCGGGTGCAACGGTTCAGGTGTATGCCGCGGGGGCGAGTGGTGCAACGGTCGTTGGCAAGGCGACGACGAATGCCTCGGGTGCCTTTTCTGTCTCCGTGCCCAGGGGGGCAGCTTCCCTCTACATCGTGGCGAGGAAGGGTTCGCATCGGACTCTCGTGAACTTCCTCGGCACGGCAACGCCATCCAGGATCACCGTGAATGAGTTGACGACCGTCGCGGCTGCGTACGCGTCAGCGCAGCTGGCCCGGGGCCTGACGATTTCGGGCACGTCGCTGCAGCTGAAGTCGGCCGCTGGAATGGCCGCCAATCTCGTGTCTCCATCGAGTGGAAGTCCATCTCGCCGGATCACCTCGTCGCCCAATGGCAACGAGACGAACACCTGGCGAAGCCTTGGTTCACTCGCGAACCTGCTCGCGGGTTGTGTGCGGGCCTCAGCTTCGGCGAAGGCATGCACGTCATTGTTCGCTCTCACGGGTGGAACGACCTCCACCTGGTCGGCAATCCAGGCCATCTCTGCATCGCCCGCGCACAATCTGAAGAAGCTGTACGCACTGAGCAATGGTTCACATGTCTTCACCCCCTACCTCACGGAGAAGTTCGGCCCCAATGCGACGAGCA
>CAINGG010000258.1 GCA_903848435.1 uncultured Actinomycetes bacterium
ACCGGGACGACCCACACCTTGCCGTCTCCGATCTTGCCTGTCTTGGCGCCAGCGACGATGGCATCGACCACTCCATCGACGTCGGCATCGTCGACGACGACCTCGACGCGCACCTTCGGCACGAGGTCGACGGTGTATTCGGCGCCACGGTAGACCTCAGTGTGGCCACCTTGGCGACCGAAGCCACTGGCCTCGCTCACGGTCATGCCCTGCACGCCGCGCTCCTCGAGTGCCGTCTTCACATCCTCGAGCTTGAACGGCTTGATGATGGCGGTGACGAGCTTCATCTACCTCTCCCCTCCGTGCGATGAGCGACCGGCGCCGGCGAGGACCCCGCCGCCGCCCGAGTCGCCGAGTTCGTACGCCGATTCCGCGTGGGCGGCCACGTCGATGCCCGAGAGCTCATCGTCGCGGCTGATGCGCAGGCCGATGGTGGCCTTGATGATGAACGCCAGGATCAAGGTCACGATGAAGGAATAGCCCATCACGGCGAAGGCGCCGATGGCCTGCGTGCCGAGCAAGCCCCAGCCTCCGCCGTAGAGCAATCCGTCCTTGCCGAGCTCGTTGACCTCGGTGGTCGCGAAGAAGCCGATGAGCAGGCACCCGACGATGCCGCCGACCAGGTGCACGCCGACGACGTCGAGCGAGTCGTCGTAGCCCAATCGGTACTTCAACGTGACGGCGAAGGCGCAGATGACGCCGGCCAGCAGTCCGATCACGATCGCGCCCCACGGCGCGACGAACGCACACGCCGGGGTGATCGCGACGAGGGCCGCGATGGCGCCGGATGCGGCACCAAGGCTCGTGGCGTGGCCGTCGCGAATCTTCTCGACGAGGAGCCAGCCCAGGATGCCCGCTGCCGTGGCGACCATCGTGTTGGTGAAGGCCAGAGCCGCGACCTGGCCCGCACCTAGCGCCGAGCCGGCGTTGAAGCCGAACCATCCGAAGAAGAGCAGCGCGGCACCGAGGAGGACGAAGGGCAGGCTGTGCGGCTTCATGGGCACGCGGCCGAAGCCGACCCGCTTGCCGATCACAATGACCAGGGCCAGGGCTGCTGCGCCCGCGTTGATGTGAACGGCGGTCCCGCCGGCGAAGTCCAGGACGCCGAGGTTGGCCAGCCATCCGGCGCCCGAGCCGCCGAGCTCCTCGTTGCCGAAGTCGAAGACCCAGTGGGCGACCGGAAAGTAGACGAGGGTGGCCCACACCGCGGCGAAGATGCCCCAGGCGAGGAACTTCGTGCGATCGGCGATGGCCCCCGTGATGAGCGCGACCGTGATGACGGCGAACATCAGCTGGAACATCGAGAAGATGAGCGCCGGGATCGGGTAGACGCCTCCGTTCACCGCGAGCTGGCCCACGAGGCCCTGCAGGCCCGACCACGACAGGTCGCCGATGAAGCCGTTGCCGCCGTCCCCGAAGGCGATCGAGTAGCCGAAGGCAACCCACAGGATCGTCACGATCCCGATGGCCAGGAACGACATCATCATCATGTTGAGCACGCTCTTGGCGCGGACCATCCCCCCGTAGAAGAACGCGACGCCGGGCGTCATCAGCAGGACGAGCGCGGCGGCCATGAGCACCCAGGCGGTGTCGCCTGCGCTGAGCTCGATTCCCTCCATCCGTTTCCTCCTTCGCACCCGAGGTGTCGCCCCACACCCCGCCACGGCCGCCGGTTGCGGCCTGCCCCGGAGTCTTGGCGCAGGTTGTTGCGCGAGATGGCCGCGCGTGTTTCGCGCCGGTGAAGGATCGGCGCGGCGGGTTACGTCGGTGTTACGCCGGGTCGGCGAGGAGGGCGTCGACGAACTGGTCGGCGGAGAACGGGGCGAGGTCATCAGGCCCCTCGCCGAGCCCGACGAGCTTGACGGGCACGCCGAGCTCGCGCTGGACCGCCACGACGATGCCTCCCTTGGCCGTGCCGTCGAGCTTGGTCAGCACGATGCCGGTGACGTCGACGACCTCGGAGAACACCCGCGCCTGGGTGAGCCCGTTCTGCCCGGTCGTCGCGTCAAGGACCAGGAGAACCTCGTCGACCGGACCCTGCTTCTCGATTACCCGCTTGACCTTGCCCAGCTCGTCCATGAGGCCGACTTTGGTGTGCAGTCGGCCAGCGGTATCGATGACCACCGTGTCGGCAGCACCCTCGGCCCCGACGCGGACCGCATCGAAGGCAACAGCCGCGGGATCGCCGCCCTCGGGGCCGCGCACCACGGCCGCCCCGACGCGATCGCCCCATGTCTGCAGCTGCTCGGCCGCTGCCGCACGGAAGGTGTCGGCCGCACCCAGCACGACCGTGCGCCCGTCGGCGATCAGCAGACGTCCGAGCTTGCCTGTGGTGGTGGTCTTGCCCGTGCCATTGACGCCGACGACGAGCACGACCGCGGGCCGGCCATCGCACGACGTGCGCAATGAGCGATCCATGTCGGGGCCGACGAGATCGATGAGCTCCCCGCGCAAGAGCGCTCGCGCAGCCTCGGCGTCGCGGGGCGCCTCGGCGCGCACCCTGGTGCGCAGCCGTTCCATCAGGTCGCTCGTGGCCTGCACGCCCAGATCGGCGGTGAGCAGCGTCTCCTCGATCTCATCCCAGGTGGCCTGGTCGACGGTGTCGCGCGACAGCAGGGAGAGCAGGCCGCGCCCGAGGGTGCTTTGCGAGCGGGCAAGACGACGCCGCAGACGCAGGAAGCGCCCGGCCGCCGGCTCGGGGACTTCGACCTCCAGGACTGCTTCGAGTTCGCCGGCCGACGGTTCCTCGAGGAGTGCCGTCGCGCCAAGGACGCTCGAGTCGACCGCCTGCTCGACCGAGCGGCGCGACGTTTCGCGTGGCACCGTGTCGTCATCGCCGACGCCGGGCGCGTAGTCGATGCCCGGTCGAGGAGTGACCTTGGGCTCGCCCCGACGCCCCACGACGAGGGCGACCGCGATGCCGATGACGACAAGCAGGGCAAGGCCGATCACGACGTAGTGGATCGTGGTCACGGTGCGTTCCTTTCAGAGCGTCTGACGGGCCAACGACTAGGCGGAGGCGGGCTCGCGCTCTCGTAGGCGCTGACCAACGATCTGCGTCACTCCATCGCCTCGCATGGAAACGCCGTAGAGGGCGTCGGCAATCTCCATGGTGCGCTTTTGGTGAGTGACGACGATGAGCTGCGAGCTCTGCCGCAACTCATCGATCGCATCGATGAGCCTTTGCAGGTTGACGTCATCAAGGGCGGCCTCGACCTCGTCGAGGACGTAGAAGGGACTCGGGCGCGCCTTGAAGAGCGCGATCAGGAAGGCCACTGCGGTCAGCGATCGCTCGCCTCCGGAGAGCAGGGACAGGCGCTTGATCTTCTTGCCCGGAGGGCGAGCCTCGACGTCGACACCCGTCGTGAGCATGCTGTCGGGATCGGTCAGGACCAGTCGTCCGTCACCACCGGGGAAGAGCCGCGCGAACACATGCTCGAACTCGCGGGCGGTGTCTTCGTAGGCCTCCGTGAAGACGCGCTCCACGCGCTCGTCGACCTCCCTGACGATCTCCATGAGGTCCTGCCGCGAGCGCTTGAGGTCCTCGACCTGCTCGGTGAGGAACCGCAGGCGTTCCTCGAGCGCGGTGAACTCCTCCAAGGCGAGCGGATTGACCTTGCCGAGCAGGGCCAGGCCGCGTTCAGCCGAGCGCAGTCGGCGCTCCTGCTGGGCACGGTCGAAGGGATACGGCTCTGGGACCGGCGCAGCGGGGTCGACCTCCTCGTCGGGGCCCGGGGGCGTCGGCGGGACGAGTTGATCGGGCCCGTATTCGGCGACGAGGGCATCGGGATCGATGCCGAACTCCTCGATCACGCGCGCCTCGAGCTGCTCGATACGCAGGCGCTGCTCGGCGCGCGCGACCTCATCGCGATGCACCGAGTCGGTGAGGCGTTCCATCTCAGCGCCTAGCTCGCGCAGGTGTGCACGGACTGACTGCGCCTCGCGCTCACGCTCGGCCTGCGCCTCCTCCAGTCGTCGCCGGTCGCTATCGGCGACCGCTAGCGACATCTCCAGTCGTCGCAGGACGACGTCAGCACCGCGTGCGACCGCGCCGGCGACCTCGGCCTCGCGCGCGCGGCGCTCACGGCGCTCGATCGCGCGACGGCGCGTGGCCCGCTCATTGTGCGCGGCCCGCTCCAGCGACTCCGCACGCGCGGCGAGCGAGGACTGACGCTCCTCGCCGGTGCGCACCGCCAGACGTGCTTCGACCTCGTGCGCACGGGCCTGCTCCGTCAGGGCGGCGAACTCCACGCGTCGATCCGGCAGTTCCTCGCCGGGCTGCTCGCCCTGCGCGGCGGCGAGGCGCTCCTCGAGCTCGGCGAGCGTTGCCTCGTCGGCACCGAGCGCCTCCAGGGCTGCCTGCTCGATCGAGGCCAGGCGATCAGCCTCGGCCGTTGCCGCCCGGGCCGCTTGGCCGAGCAGGCCCAGTTGCTCGGCGATGGCAGCCAGTCGCGCATCCGACTCGTGCAATCGGGCGAGCGCCGCCTCGGCAGCATCGGTGGCCGCACGCTGCGCATCGACGGCAGCCGCGAGTTCGAAACGCACCCGCTCCAATCGGTGCTGCACGTCGTCAAGCGCTCGTTCGGCCTCGTCGACGGCGGCCTGGATCTCCAGCAGGGTCGGTGCCTCGCCGGATCCACCGATCGCGTGGGTGGCGGTGACGAGGTCTCCATCGCGGGTGACGACGGTGATGCCGCTCGTGCGCAGCCCGGCAGCCGAGTCGAGTGAATCCACCAGCGCAACGTCTCCGAGGCGCGAGCGCAGGGCGTCGAGCAAGTCTCGCGGGCCATCCACGACGGCCGACAACCAGCGCGCGCCAGCGGGGGCAGGGCGCTCGGCCGGAACGGACGACGGCGTGCCGTCAAGGACGATCACGGCAGCACGACCGGCCGAATCGCGGTGGAGCAGCATCAGGCCAGCGATGGCGGCCCCGGCATCGCGGACGACAACCGCATCGGACAGCGGACCGAGGGCTGCAGCCACGGCGCGCTCATAGCCGGCTTCGATCGCGAGCATGGAGGCGACTGAGCCCACGACCCCGGCCGTCTCGCCAGCGCGCAGCAACGTGCCCGCTCCGTCGCCGCGCGACAGGCTGAGGCGAAGTGCTTCCAGTCGTGCGGTGAGTGCCGCTCGCTCGCGCTCGTGATCACGCTCATCCGATCGCAACTGCTCGACGCGCGTATCGGCCTCGGCCAGCCCACGCTGCGTGCCTTCGTAGTCCGTATCGAGCCCGCGCTCGCCCGCATCGAGACCGGCGACCTGGCTCTCCAGGGCCGTGAAGTCGCGCTGGGCCTCGGCTGCACGAGCCCGAGCGTCCTCTCGCTGCACAGCGAGTCGATCGATCTCGGACTGGCGGGCTTCCAGGCGCGAACGCGCGGCCGCCACTCGGCCGGTCAACCGGGCCATGCCCTCGCGACGATCCGCAGCAGCGCGCGCTTCTTGCTGCACGCGGCGCTCCTCGCCCGCCTGCTGCTGCTCGGCTGCCTGGCGCGCGCGAGACGCCTCGGCCAGAGCACTGTTCAATTGAGCGACCTCGCCGGCCAGCGCCCGCTCCTCGTTGCGCACGCCCGCAGCCTCGGCTTCGAGGGCATCAGGGTCGCGACCGGCCTGCACGTCGTCCTCGACCTCGGGAACGATCAATCGGAGCCGCTCGGCAGCCAACGATGCGGTGCCCAGCAATCGCTCACGCAGTGCCGACAGGCCAAACCATGTCTCCTGCGCGGACACCAGGATTGGTGCATCGGCCTGCAGGTCAGCCTCGAGCGCGGCTTCGCGTGCCGTGGTTGTCGCCAGGGCGATCTCGACCTCCTGCCGGCGTTCGCGCAATGCCGTCTCGTCGGCGACCTCGGCCGCCAGCGCCGTGCGGAAGATCATGAGGTCATCGGCAAGCAGCCGCAGCCGTGAGTCGCGCGCCTCCGCCTGAATGGTCGCCGCCCTTCGCGCCACCTCTGCCTGACGGCCGAGGGGCTTGAGCTGTCGGCGCAACTCGGTCGTGAGGTCGGTCAGGCGGGTGAGGTTGCCCTGCATCGCTTCGAGCTTGCGCAGGGCCTTCTCCTTGCGCTTGCGGTGCTTCAGGACTCCCGCGGCCTCCTCGATGAACCCGCGTCGGTCCTCCGGGGTGGCGTGCAAGATCGTGTCGAGCTGGCCCTGCCCGACGATGACGTGCATCTCACGGCCGATACCCGAGTCGGAGAGAAGTTCCTGGACGTCGAGGAGGCGGCACGGCGTGCCGTTGATGGCGTATTCGGACCCGCCGTTGCGAAAGAGCGTCCGCGAGATCGTGACCTCGGTGTAGTCGATGGGCAGCGCGCCGTCGGTGTTGTCGATGGTGAGCGCGACCTCGGCGCGGCCGAGCGGCGCACGGCCCGCCGTTCCAGCGAAGATGACATCGGCCATCGCGCCACCGCGCAGCGACTTGGCCCCCTGCTCCCCCATGACCCACGCAAGCGCATCGACGATGTTGGACTTGCCGGATCCGTTGGGGCCGACCACGCAGGTGACGCCGGGCTCGAAGGCGAGCGTCGTAGCGGACGCGAACGACTTGAAGCCCTTGAGAGTCAGGCTCTTCAGGTGCACGCGCTCTCGCCTCCCGACGGTGTCGGGCGAGGCAGACGCGGCCCCGCTGACGACGTCGTCACCCTACCTTCGGGGGGTGCGGGACGAGGAGGTCAGGAGGTAGTGGCCGCGGAGGCCGTCACCAGGCCCGGCTCGAGCAGGTCGGCGTCATGGGCCAGGAGAGCCTGGAGCGCCGCGACCTCGGCCTCGAGTTCGCGAACTCGAAGGCGCAGGCGGGTGAGCTCGGCCAGGAGGCGGGCGTCGGTGCCCACATGCCCGTAGATCGCCTTGCCCATGACCCTCCCTCAGCGGTGGGCCCAGGGTGACAGGCCCGGGGCGGCACCGTCAATTGGCGCTCGTCCGGCGCGGGCGGCGCTGGCAGGCGGGGCAACGGTAGGAGGAGCGGTTCATGAAGGCCTCCCGCACGAGCGGTCGTCCGCACCGGCGGCAGGGCTCCCCCTCGCGGCCGTAGGCGTCGAGGGACCGGTCGAACCAGCCGCTCTCACCGTTGACGTTGACATAGAGCGAGTCGAACGACGTCCCGCCTTGGGCCAGGGCCGCGGTCATCACCTCTCGGGCATGACCCAGGAGCTCGGTCACCTGGGCGCGGGTCATCTGCCGGGCCGGACGGTCGTAGTGAATGCGGGTGCGCCACAGGGCCTCATCCGCGTAGATGTTTCCGATCCCGGACACGAGCGATTGGTCGAGCAGGCACCGCTTGATACCAGAGTCTTTCCGGCGTAGGGCGCGGGTGAACGCCTCGTCATCGAACGCCGGATCCAGCGGATCCCGCGCGATGTGCGCGATGGAGGCAGGCACGAAACCCCCTTGCCCATCCGGCACGAGGTCATCCAGGTGCAGCCCACCGAACGTTCGCTGGTCCACGAACCACATCTGGCGATCGCCGCGGTCGAATCGGACGCGCACGCGCAGATGGGGGTCGGTGTCCGTAGCGACCACGGGGAGCAGGAGCTGGCCGCTCATGCCGAGGTGCGCGACGAGCGCCCCGTCATCCAGCGGCATCCAAAGGTACTTGCCGCGGCGACTCACGCAGCGGATGCGCTGCCCCGTCAGCGCATCCGAGAGGTGACGCGATCCGGCGCGATGTCGGCGTACCGCCCGCGGGTGGAGTACGTCGACCGCAGCGATGCGCCGGCCGGCCACATAGGGATCCAAGCCGCGCCGGACGACCTCGACCTCGGGCAGCTCAGGCATCGGGAGCGGGAAGGTCGCGGTAGGCAGCCTCCGCCGCCTGCTGCTCGGCCTCCTTCTTGGAGCCGCCGTAGCCCACGGGATAGACCGACCCCCCGATGCGCACGCGTGCCTCGAAGCGCTTGGCGTGGTCGGGGCCGCTCTCGTCGACGAGGTACTCCGGGATGCCGACGCCGAGCTCGGCCGCGAGTTCCTGCAGCGAGGTCTTCCAGTCGAGACCGGCGCCGAGGTCTGCGGCCTGCTCGATGAGCGGGTCGAAGTGATCGTGGATGACCTGTTCGGCGACCTCGAGCCCGAATTCGAGGTAGACGGCCCCGATGATCGCCTCGAGCGTGTCGGCGAGGATCGAGGACTTGTCGCGGCCACCTGTCGACTCCTCGCCACGTCCGAGCAGGAGGGCATCACCGATGCCGAGATCACGAGCGACACCGGCCAGGGCGCGCGCGTTGACGACCGCGGCGCGCATCTTGGCGAGCTGACCTTCGGGGACGTCCGGGTGCGAGTCATAGAGAGTGCGCGTGACGACGAGCCCGAGCACGGCATCGCCGAGGAACTCAAGGCGCTCGTTGGTGGGGATGCCGCCGTTCTCGTAGGCGTAGCTGCGGTGGGTGAGCGCCAGCGCCAGCGCGTCATCGGGAAGATCGATCCGAAGTCGCTGACGCAGCGGGGCGGCGTCATGGGCGCTCATGCCGGCACCTCACGAGGGCTGCAAGAGGCGGCCAGGTCGCCGAGCGTCACCGCACTGCGAGCCGCTGAGTCATCGAGTGACCAGCCGGATTGAGCGAGCGCATCCGTGACCAGGATGAGCGCGAGCGAGTCGACGCCCAGGGCGCTCAGGGGCGTATCGGCGCGCAGGTGCGCCGCCGAGCCGAGCCCGAGGACGCGGACGAGGGCGTGCGCGACCGGGGCGTCGCCCACGGGCCGCGCATCCATCGATCAGACGTCGAGGACGCGGCGCTTGGCGTAGGTGCCGCAGGTCGGGCACACCGTGTGCGCGAGCTTCTTCTCGCGGCAGCGAGCGCAGGTCACCAGGGCCGGTGCAGCGGCCTTCCACTGCGAACGGCGATGGCGAGTGTTGGAGCGGGAGGTCTTCCGCTTGGGAACGGCCACGTCAGTTGTCCTTTTCCTTATCGCGCAGTGCGCTGAGAGCGCCCCAGCGCGGGTCGGTCTTCTCGTGGCCGTGACCGGGATCGTCGTCGAGCCGAGCCCCGCATTCGGAGCACAGTCCCGCGCAATCCTCCCGGCACGTGGGTGCGATCGGCAGTCGTAGTACGACCGCGTCTCGCACCGTCGGCTCGAGATCGATGAGGTCTCCCTCGATCACGGGCGGGGCATCCTCGTCGTCCTCCACCACTTCCACGCGATGACCTCGCGCATCCTGCGGCGGATAGACGAACAACTCCTGAATGTCCGCGTCTTCGTCCCAGTCGACGGGCTCGAGGCAGCGCGCGCACTCGGCGAGCACCGGCACCCGGACCGTCCCGGAGACCAAGACCCCCTCCACCACCGATTCGAGCCTCAGGTCGAGGTCGATCTCGGCGCCTTCGGGAACCCTGGCCAGTCCTGAGCCCAGGTCCGCCGGTGCCGGGATCGTCCGCTGCAGCCGCTGCATGGCCCCGGCCCGTCGCCCGAGGTCGCGAATGCTCACGACGAACGGGGCTCGGGGGTCGAGGGTGCTCAGGGCTCCTCCGGACTCCTGCACGTGGACCCGGTCTCACAACCGGCCGTGGAGAAGGATACGGCACCGCGGGCCGTGGTCGATCCGGCGGTCCGCGCCCCTAGGAGGGCAGCGGCTGGTCGTCGTCGATGTAGTCCTCCTCCGCCTGGCCGCGCAGTTTGTCGCGGCCGCGCTCCACGGCGGTGAGGGTCTTGTGCAAGGTGATCTCGAAGGTGGCCAGGCGGGCGTCGATGTAGTCGTCGGTCTCTCGGCGCATGCGGGTGGTCTCGTCCTCGGTCTCGGCCCGCAGGGCCTCGGCCTCGGCGACGGCCACGAGGTAGATCTCGTGCTGTGACAGCATGCGAATCTGCTCCTCGCGGGCTTCGGCGACGAGCCGCTGGGCCTCGAGTCGTCCCTCGGCGACGACCGCCTCGCGCTCGGCGAGCAACTGGTCGGCATCGCTGAGCGAGCGCGGCAGCGCATCGCGAATGTCCTCGATCACGTCGAGGACCTGAGCACGGTTGATCATGCAGGATGCCGACAGCGGGACGGCCTTCGCCTGCTCCACCATCTGCGCGAGCTCATCGAGCCTTTGATCGACATCCACGGCGTCTCCTCGAGGTCAGGGGCTCAGCCCTGGGCCTCTAGTTTGGCCTGCAGCTTGGGCAGGACCGCATCGGGGACCAATCCCTCGACGCTTCCGCCATGCTTGGCGACCTCTTTGACCAGGCTCGACGACAGGTAGCTGTAGAGGGGGTTGGTCGACACGAAGAGGGTCTCGACCCCGCCCAGCCGGTAGTTCATCTGGGCCATCTGCAGCTCGTAGTCGAAGTCGCTGACCGCGCGGAGGCCCTTGACGATCGCGTTGACGCCGTGATCCTTGCAGTAGTCGACGAGCAGCCCGTAGAACGAGTCGACCTCGACGTTGGGCAGCGGCGACACGACCTCGCGCAGGATCTCGATGCGCTCATCCACGGAGAAGAGCCCTGACTTGGTCTTGTTGATGAGGACGGCAACGATGACCTTGTCGGCCAGGGCCGCGGCCCGCGTGAAGACGTCCAGATGCCCGTTGGTGACCGGATCGAATGAGCCCGGGCACACGGCGACTCGCATGGCCACCCGCCTCCGATCCCCCTACAGGGGCTCGCGTCCGAGGTGACGACCGTACCAAAGCGCCGTATCGCCGAAGTCGCGACGACGCAGCTCCTCCCATCCCTCGGCGGGCCACGGAGTGTCCGCGTCTCGCGCGTCACGCTCCACCACGGCCACCGCGCCGTCCGCGAGCCAGCCGTGATCGCCCAGGGCCCTCAGGATGGACGTGACGGCTTGAGTCGGAATGGCGTAGGGCGGGTCGAGGAAGACCACGTCGTACGCCGAATCAGCGGGGCGCGCGACCCACGCCTCGACGTCGGCGCAGGCGACCTGCGCGCCGGGGAGCCCCAGCAGGTCGGCGTTGGCCTGCACCACCCGGGCCGTGGTGCGATCGCGCTCGACGAACGCAGCGTGCGATGCACCGCGACTCAGGCACTCCAGGCCGAGAGCACCGGAGCCGGCGTAGAGGTCGAGTACGCGCAGCCCGCTCCAACCACCGAGTGCCGACTCCAGCGACGAGAACATCGACTCGCGCACACGATCCGACGTGGGACGCGTGCCGCGGGCGGGCACGGAGATGCGCCGACCGCCCGCCGCACCGCCGATGATGCGCACGTCAGCCCTTCTCGAGGTAGTCGGAGCGATCGTCGCGCGCTATCTCGCCGATGTGCGCGCGCAGGGCGGGCCAGCGCTTGAGGTCAGGGTCGTCCTCGACGACATCGGTGGCGGCATCGCGCGCCTCGCGCACGAGGTCCTCGTCGCGGATCACCTCGAGCAGTCGCAGGGAGGAACGGCGTCCGGACTGCAAGGTGCCGAGGATGTCGCCCTCGCGCCGCGCCTGGAGGTCCACCCGCGCCAGGGCGAACCCGTCGGTGGTCGATGCCACGGCGGCGAGCCGCTCGCGGGCAGGCGAGTCGGGCTCGGCGGCCGTCACCAGCAGGCACAGGCCGTCCTCCCCGCCGCGGGCAATGCGACCGCGCAGCTGATGGAGCTGGGAGATGCCGAAGCGATCCGCGTCGAGGATCACCATGGTCGACGCCGAGGGGATGTCGACGCCCACCTCGATGACGGTCGTGGCCACGAGTACGTCGATCGCATCGGGGTCGGAGGCGTCAGCGGCGAACCTGCGCATGGCCTCGTCCTTGTCGTCGGCGCTCATGCGCCCGTGGACCATGGCCACGCGCAGGTCGGGCAGCAGGCGCTCGCTCAACTCGGCGGTGACGTCGAGGACGCTGGACACCGGGTTGGTCTCGGGCTCGACCGAGCCGATCTCCTCGTCTCCGACATCGGCGCCGTCATCGCCGATGCGCGGGCACACGACGAAGACCTTGCGGCCAGCGGCCACCTCCTCGCGCACGCGCTGCCACGCACGGCTGAGGTGCGCGGGGTGCTCGCGCGGTGCCACCACGTGGGTCGAGATCACACCGCGCCCCGGCGGGTAGCCGTCGATGACGCTGACGTCGAGGTCGCCGAAGACCGTCATGGCCACCGTGCGCGGGATAGGCGTGGCCGTCATGACGAGGACGTGGGGACGCAGCCCGTCTCCCGCGCGCTCGGCCAACGCCGCGCGCTGCTCGACCCCGAAGCGGTGCTGCTCATCGACGACGAGCAGGCCGAGGTCGGCGAATTGCACCGTCTCCTCCAGCAGCGCATGCGTGCCGACGACGATCCCCGCCTCCCCGCTGGCGATTGCTGCGAGCTCTTCCCGCCGCGTCTTGGCCGATTGCGAGCCGGAGAGGAACGCCAGGCGGGTGCCCTGGCTGTCGCCACCGAGCAGTCCACGCTCGGCAAGGGGGCCGAGGAAGGCCTGCAGCGTGCGCAGGTGCTGCTGAGCGAGGACCTCGGTGGGTGCGAGCAGCGCTGCCTGGCCACCTTGATCGACGACCTGCAGCATGGCGCGCAGGGCGACCAGTGTCTTGCCGCTTCCGACATCGCCCTGCAGCAGTCGGTGCATCGGATGCGATCTCGCCAGG
>CAINGG010000259.1 GCA_903848435.1 uncultured Actinomycetes bacterium
CCCGCGCTGATCTCCGTGGCGACGTATCTCGCCCTGCAGTTGGCCGTGACGCGCGCGGTGGGGCGTCCGACGGACTTCTGGTCGCCTGACGGCTACCGGCTTGCGATGGATGCGCTGGTCCTGCTGCGCCTTGGACCCGTCATGTTCAGCGGGCTGATCGTGTGGCCGGTCATGCGCGCCCGTGGCGCGGGCCGCTCGGGCGCACTGGTCGGTGTGCTCGCCACGCCGATCGCCTTCGGCGTCGTGTCGGCGATCGGCGCGATGACCTTCTTCCCGCCGATTGAGGCGCTCTACTACGGCACGAATCCCATCGTCCTCGGCGCCCTTGCCTCCCAGGTCGGCATGTCGGGCCTCGGAGCGCTGGTGGTCGCGTGGCATCGAGCGGGCTGGCGCACCTCGCCTGCGCGCTGGTGGTCGTGGCCCGCCTTCGCGTCGTTCGTCATCGGCGAAGTGGTGCTCTTCGCATGCGTGATGTGGGACGGCGGCCAGCATGTGTTCTACGTCTGGATCCAGATCTATCGCGCGATCTTCCCGTCGTGATGCGCTAGACGATATTGCGCTCAGGTCGCAACTCGCCGGTCGTGAACCTCTCGACGTCGAGCGGGCTGACATCGATGAACGGCGTCACACCCAGATACATATCGCGCAGGATCTCGCCGATGGCAGGACCCTGCAGGAAACCGTGACCGGAGAAGCCCGTGGCATAGAGGAACCGCGAGACGGACTTGGACTCGCCGAGCAGCGCGTTGTGATCGGGGGTCACCTCGTAGAGGCCGGCCCACCCGCTGCGCACGCCGAGATCGAGCAGCGCGGGAGCCCGCACGGCGGCGAGTTCGGCCAGGCGCTCGGGGAAGTCGGCGTCGCGCGAGATATCGAATCCCGGATCGACATCCTTGCGAGAGAAGCCGGTGAGGATGCCGGGGCCCTCGCGGTGCCAGTAGAAGCTCGTCGCGTAGTCGATCGTGAAGGCCATCTCGATCGGCTCGGGCATCGGCTCGGTGACGAGCAACTCGCGCTTGTAGGGCGTGACCGGCAGGTCGACGCCGACGTAGGCCGCGATCTGCGGTGACCAGGCGCCCGCGCAGTCGATGACGCAGCCGGTCTGGATGCTGCCGTCGGTGCTGTGCACCGCGGTGATGTGCCCGCCGGACGAGTCGATGCCGGTGACCTCCACGCCGGTACGAACGACGGCGCCATGGCGGCGCGCTCCCGAGGCGTAGCCCTGCACCACCGACTCCGGCGTGCAGTGGCCATCGTTGGGCGACCACGCTGCCGCGAGGACTCCCTCGGGGTTCAGGAGCGGTGACAGACGGCAGGCCTCGTCGACATCGACCATGCGCGACTCGACGCCGAGGGAGTTCTGCAGGGCGACCGACGCGGTGAAGAGCTCGACATCCTCCGGTCGCGTGAGGATGAAGAGATAGCCGCTGCGGTGCAGGTCGATCTCCTGGCCGGGTCGCTGCGGGAAGTCGGCGAAGAGCTCCAGGGATCGCTGGCCCAGGGAGATGTTGAGCTCGTCGGAGAAGTTCGCGCGTACGCCGCCAGCGGCACGCGACGTCGAGCCGCCGGCGAGTTCGTCACGCTCCAGCAGCACGACGTCGACACCGGCCTCCGCGAGGTGAAAGGCGGCGGACGTGCCCATGACGCCACCGCCCACGACGACGACGTCAGCGCAGTCCGTCAGGGGCGGCTTTGCCGACCCGCCGGGCTCTTGGAGAAGGCTCACAGGCGGAAGCCGGGGTCGTACGGCAGTTCCTCGACATCCATCTGCGCCTTCTGCAGCCTGCCGCTGTAGTCCCAGTTCATCGACTGCCAGCGGGTGAACTGGTCGAGCACCCAGATGCCGCTCTGGCGCGAGCCGTTGCCACTGCGGCCGTTACCGCCGAAGGGCAGGTGAGCCTCCGCGCCGGACGTGGAGTTGTTGACCGACACCATGCCCGCGGAGATGCCCTCGCGGAATCGCCACACGGCATTCGGATCCGATGTGTAGATGGCACTCGACAGGCCGTAGCCGTGGCCATTGGACAGCTCGATGGCCTCGTCGAGGGTGTCGAAGACACCCATGCCGACGAGCGGCCCGAAGGTCTCAGTGTCGTAGAGAGCGTCACCCGCACGGATGCCGTCGACGATGGTCGGGTGGGCGTACCAGCCAGCATCAGGATCACCCACGAATCCGCGGCGGGGATTGTGCGAGGTGATCCGGCCGACGGCGGTGGAGCCATAGACGGTCTGGTGGTCCTGGATGAGCGCGAGGTGCTTCTCGTGATTGGCGAGGTACTTCTCGTCGA
>CAINGG010000260.1 GCA_903848435.1 uncultured Actinomycetes bacterium
CACGACCAACGGCAGTGACGGCGTTCAGGTGCGCATCGACACGCCCACGGGCACGGTGCCCAGTGACACCCAGCTCACCATGATCGACAACCCCGTGCGCCCGGGGGACAACGACCTCGTTTCGCGAGCGGTTCCGGCGTCGGCGGCACGGGCCGGTGTTGCGCAGCCCGAGGTCATCAGCCGCAAGATGTGGGGCGCTGACGAGTCGCTCCGTCGTGGCGACACGGCATACTCCGACACCATCAAGGTCGCCTTCGTGCATCACGTCGTGTCGTCCAACGACTACACGCCCGCTCAGGCTGCCCAGCAGATGCGCAACGTCTACTCATGGTTCACCGAGGGCATCAAGGTCAACGACTTCGGCTACAACTTCATGGTCGACCGCTACGGCCGCCTCTACGAAGGTCGTGCCGGAGGGATCGACAAGGCCGTGATCGGGGCCCACACGTCCGGCTTCAACGCCGAGACCTTCGCCGTGTCCTTCCTGGGCAATGCCGACACCCTCGATCCCACGCAGCCGGAGAAGGAGAAGATCCTCGATGCGATCAGCCGCCTGATCGCATGGAAGTTCGACCTCTTCGACGTCAACCCCCTGGGGTCGGCCGTGCTGACGTCCGCGGGCCCGGGGCCCGGCGGCGGCACGACGTCGATGTACTACGCCGGTGAGAAGGTGACGACCAAGACGATCGTTGGCCACGGAGACATCGGGAGCACCTCCTGCCCCGGCGAGTTCCTTCGACCGACCATGTCGCACCTGCGCCTTGCGGTCTCGGCCCTCCAGGGCAAGAACTTCTACCCGCCCAGCATCACCGGGGACGAAGTGGCGTGGGGCTCAGGCGGGTCCATCACCTTGACCCCGCGGTCCAACGGGCCCATACAGGCGTCGATGACCGTCTCCAATGCGTGCGGAGACCCCGTGCGCACCCTGTCGGCATCTGCCGAGACCGCGTCCGACTTCCCGATGACCTGGGATCTTCGCGACGAGAAGGGCAAGCAGGTTCCTCCGGGCACGTACTCCTTCCACATCACCGCCACCAGTGGAGCCAAGCGCCTGTACCCGTGGACCGGTACCGCGCGCATTGCCGCGACGCCAGACTCTCCACCGGATCCCTGCACGCCGCCGGAGGAGTTCGTCGTCGAGGGCACTGGCTACGGGCACGGCGTCGGACTGTCGCAGTGGGGCGCCTTCGCCATGGCACGTCAGGGCTGGTCGGCCAAGCGGATCGTGGAGTACTACTACCCCGGGGTCGACGTGAAGCCCGTGACGGACTCGCAGGAGGCGCGCATCAGCCTGCTCTACCAGAAGGAGAACGCGCACCTTCGCGTCGAGGATGCCGGGTCGACCGGGGCCCAGATCGAACTCACCTATGGCAAGAACGTCCATGTCGCGGGGCCCGCTGCCAACTTCACCCTCACCCCGTCGGGTCGCTACGTGACGATTCGCAAGACGGAGGGCGGTACGTCGACCCGACTCGGCCGGGCCCGCACGGTCTCGGTCAAGTGGTCGGGCACTCGCGATCCCGGCACGGCCGGCACCGCCGACGCCCTGCTCAATGTGGCCGGGCCGGGCGAGAGTTTCTCGTCGGAGGGGCACCGCTATCGCTACGGCACGGTCGACGTCAGCATCATCCCGACGAGTTCGGGCAGCCGGCTCGCCGTCGTCAACACGCTGCGCATCCACGACGAGTACCTCTTTGGCATCGCCGAGGTCAACCCGACCTGGGATCTCGCCGCACTCCAGTCGCAGGTGATCGCATCGAGGTCCTACGCCCTGTCACAACTCGCCAAGGGCATCGACAAAGCGTGC
>CAINGG010000261.1 GCA_903848435.1 uncultured Actinomycetes bacterium
CGCCTCCCAGGTGTCGCGACCATCGTTGAAGGCGAAGTTCTCCCAGTCGAGATCGATCCCGTCGAGGCCGGCCTTCTGCGCGTAGTCGGCGATCTGCTCGGCATAGGCGGTGCGGCGCTTCGCGGTCGCGAGGTAGTCGGTCAACTCTCGGGCCGTCGCGCTGCCGAGATCGGTGATCGAGCCATTGACCTCGATGCCAGCAGCCTGGAGCACCTTGCGCTGACGGTCGAACTTCGGCGTCGTCCACGGGGTCGCGCTATCGCACAGGGGGTCGCCCCACGCGCCATCCTTGTCGTAGTCGCCGTTGTCGAACAGGCACAGCGGCGTGTCCTTGCCCTGGAAGGACCACCAGAACATCGCCACCGCACCGACGACTCCGTCGGCCTGCGTCGTCATCGCCGAGATCGAGGCATCGGAGGCCCACCACCCGAACCATCCCGAGACCAGCGGCCTAGGAGCAGTGTCAGCCGAGGCCGTCCCAGCGGGCATGACGAGGCTGCTGGCGGCAATGGCACTCGCCGCGAGCAGGCCGATCATCGAGCGCGCGCGCATGGGGTCCTCTCGTGGGGTGATTTCCAGAGTACGTCGGATGTCGCGCTGAACCAGGGGGCGACAGTCAGGCAATCCGGGGGTTTTCCCAGGAGAGTGCGCTAGATCACGTGCTCAGGCGAGGGCCCGGGCAATCTCGCCTGCGGCCCTAGCCACGCGTGGGCCGAGTTCGTCAGGCGGATTGACCGCGGCAAGGCCGACGGCCGCCTCGATGCCGGGGATACCGAGCACCGGTGCCGCGATGCCGCTGCCTGCTGGTGTCTCGCTCGTCGACACCACCCACGGCGGATCGAGCGGGCGCCCAGCGGCGGTACGCGCGGCGAGCACGGCGCGGCCACCCGCTCCGAGTTCGAGTGGCACGCGCGAGCCGAGTCGATAGGCGACATGAACGTCGGAGCGCGGGGGCTCGACGACCGCCACCGTGAGCAGGTCGGCACCCTCGACGACGCCGAGGTAGGCGGTGGCCCCGGTCGTCTCGGCCAGGCGGCGCAGCGACGGCTGTGCGGCATCGCGCAGGTGGGGCTGGATCTGACGTGCCAGGCCCAGGACGGCCAGGCCGAGCCGACAGCGCCCATCGGCGGAGCGGCGTACGAGAGCGTGCTGCTCGAGGGTGACGACGAGGCGATAGACGACGGTCCGACTCACCCCGAGGGCCGACGCAATCTCGGTGACGGTCAGGCCCTCGGGGGAATCGGACAGAAGCGTGAGAACCCGTAGACCGCGGTCAAGGGTCTGCGAGGTCTCCTTGGCCATCGGTGCTAGGCCGCTACCTTCTTGGCAGCTGACTTCACCTGGAACGAGGAGATGATCTCGAACAGGCCGATGACCAGAAGCATGATGCCGGCGACCCAGACGAAGATGCCGACCGCCCACGGATTGATGAGCAGGACCCCTCCCGCGAGGATGTAGACGATGCCGGAGAAGATGCCCCAGCCCTTGCCCTCAGACAGCTGCGAGGCGGTGACAAGCTGGATGACGCCGGAGAAGAGGAACCACACGGCGACGAAGATGCCGAAGAGCTCGACCTTCTCCTCCGGGCTGAAGCGCAGCATCAGCAGGCCCAGGAAAATGCCGAGGACGCCGCCGATCGCGTAGAGCGCTCGAACGCCGCCCGGGATCCCTCGCCCGAAGGCTCGGACGATGCCCACGATGCCGGAGATCAGCAGGTAGATGGCCAGCAGGATGGCGATCACGTAGGTGGAACCGGCAGGGCGCGCGATGATGAGCGCGCCCAGGACCATCGTGACGATGCCGAGGACGAGCAGCACCCACCAGTTCCTGCCGATGGCCGCGGCCATCTGGCGTTCCTCGTCGTAGGACAGGCCGGTCATGGGATCGACCGTCGCCATGGATACCTCCGAGTTTTCAGGTGGATGCCACGCGCACCCACATCAACCCCAGGGTAGGGGCGAGAATGGCACTATCCGCGGATCCGGACGAGGAATTCGCGGGTGCGTCGCTCACGAGGGTCGCCGAAGACCTCTTGCGGCGTCCCCTGTTCGAGGACGACGCCCCCGTCCAGGAAGCACACCCGATCGGCAACATCGCGAGCGAACGCCATCTCGTGGGTTGCCATCACCATGGTCAGGCCTTCCGACTTGAGCTCGCGCACAGCATCGAGGACCTCCCCCACCAGCAGTGGATCCAACGCGGAGGTGATCTCGTCAAAGAGCATGAGTTCGGGCTGCATGGCCAGCGCGCGCACGATGGCCACGCGCTGCTGCTGGCCGCCTGAGAGCCGATCGGGATACTCATCGGCCTTGTCCGCCAGGCCGAATCTCCCCAGAAGCTCGCGGGCCCGCTCGCTCGCCTCGGTACCTGACATTCGCAGGACCTTGCGCGGGCCGAGGGTGATGTTGTCGAGGACGGACATGTGGGGGAAGAGGTTGTAGGACTGGAAGACGATGCCCACGCGCCGTCGCACCGCGTCAAGGTCGGTGTGGAAACCCGTCACGTCGAGATCGTCGTCGAGCATGATGCGGCCGGCATCGACCGTTTCGAGACCATTGATGCACCGCAGAAGCGTGGACTTGCC
>CAINGG010000262.1 GCA_903848435.1 uncultured Actinomycetes bacterium
GGTCAACGGCTCGCGCACCCGCCAGGACCCGGAGTTCGAACTCCTGGACACCGGAGCATTCGATGATGACCGCTACTGGGTGGTCGAGGTGGCGTACGCGAAGCAGGATCCCAGTGACATCGGCATGCGCATCCGCGTGACCAACGTCGGACCCGATGCCGACACCCTGCATGTGCTGCCCACGATGGTGTTCCGGGATTCGTGGTCGTGGGGCAAGGGCCGTGCCATCCCGCAGTTTGCGCTCGACGCGGGCACGATCGTGGCCGACCACGCGCGGCTGGGCCGCTACCACCTCGATGCGGAGTCGGCTTCCGACGGGACAAAGCCCGAGGCCCTCTTCTGTGACAACCGCACCAACACGCAGCGGCTGTTCGGGACTCCGCTCGACGAGCCCTATCCGAAGGACGGCATCAACGACCACGTCGTACACGGCCTGCCGACGGTGAACCCCGATCACCAGGGGACCAAGTCCGCCTGGTGGTACGCCCTGAACGTCCCCGCCGGCGCCACGGTCGAGCTGCGACTGCGTCTGTGGTCGCCGAGCGACGGGGATGCTCCCGACCCCGGCTGGTCCGGGGATCGCTTCACCGACCTGATGGCGCTTCGTGAGCGGGAGGCCGACGAGTTCTACGCCGCACTCGCGCCGCCTGGCGCATCGGTTGACGTTGTCGACATCATGCGCCGTGCCTTCGCGGGCATGATCTGGTGCAAGCAGTTCTTCCGCTATGACGTCTCGCGGTGGCTCGACGGCGATCCCGACGAACCGCCTCCGCCTGAAGGTCACCGGCACGTGCGCAACATGCGCTGGCGCAGTCTGGATGCCTACGACGTCCTGTCGATGCCGGATTCCTGGGAGTACCCGTGGTTCGCCGCGTGGGACCTCGCCTTCCACACCGTGGTCTTCGCGCACATCGACCCGGAGTACTCCAAGTACCAGCTCATGGTGATGCTGCGCGAGTGGTACATGCATCCCAATGGCGCGCTACCGGCGTACGAGTGGAACTTCGACGACATCAATCCACCGGTGCATGCGTGGGCGGCCATCCGGGTCTTCGAGATCGACGGCTCCCGTGACATCGACTTCCTCGAGCGCGTCTTCCAGAAGCTGCTGATCAACTTCACGTGGTGGGTCAATCGCGTCGATCGTGAGGGCAACAACGTCTTTGAGGGCGGCTTCCTGGGCCTGGACAACATCGGCCCGATCGATCGCTCGCAGCTGCCCGAGGGGTACATGATCGAGCAGTCCGATGGCACTGCCTGGATGGCCTTCTACGCGCTGATGATGATGCGCATGGCATTGCGCATCGCACCGCATGACGACGCCTACGCCCCGATGGCCCTCAAATTCCTCGAGCACTTCGCGGACATCACCGATGGCATCAGCGATGTGGGCCTCTTCGACGTCGAGGACGGCTTCTTCTATGACCAGCTGATCCGGCCCGACGGACATCGCGAGCCCATCAAGGTCCGCTCGCTGGTCGGCGTGATCCCGGTGCTGGCCGGTGCGGTGATCGACCAGTCCTCGAGGATGGCGCAGTCGCCTCGCTACCAGGCGCGCCTGGTCAACTTCCTGCGTCGTCACGGGATCGAGCAGCGCGGCGACGAGGTGACCGCTGGCTTCCTGTCGATCAAGGATGATGCGGGCGAGCGCAAGGCCCTGCTGACGGTCGTGGATCCCGATCACCTGCGCCGGGTGCTCATGGAGGTCCTGAGCGAGGACTCGATGCTCTCGCCGCACGGACTTCGCTCGGTGTCGAAGCGACTCGAGGGCGCGCCGTACCAGATCAATGTCGACGGCCAGGAGTACGGCATCGACTACGAGCCAGCGGAGTCAACGACACCGATCTACGGCGGCAACTCCAATTGGCGCGGCCCCGTGTGGTTCCCCATCAACCACCTGGTGGTCGAGGCATTGGAGCGATATCACCTCTATCTCGGTGACGACTTCACCGTCGAGTGCCCGACCGGAAGCGGGGTGATGATGAACCTGCAGCAGGTGGCCGACGAGATCCGCCGACGCCTCATCTCCATCTTCATCGAGCAGCCCGACGGCACGCGCCCTGTCTTCGGCGGTAGCGAGCGCTTCCAGAAGGACCCGCGCTGGCACGACCCGCTGTTTTACGAGTACTTCCACGGCGACAACGGCGCGGGCCTGGGCGCCTCGCACCAGACGGGCTGGACCGGCCTCGTCGCCGACCTCATCATCGGCCGCAAAGGCTAGGCCTGTTCTTTGGGCTGGATGTGCACCTCATCTGCACATCTAGCCCTAAGAAGGGCACGGCCGAAGCTGTGGATGGCGTGGCGCGCCCTCCGCGCTTCTCGGCCACCCTGGCCTGGTGACGCGAGGACGAAACATCGACGCGAGAGTCGCGGAGTTCGCGCGGGCGCGTGCGGGGGTCGCGAGCAGCGGGGATCTCCAGTCGATTGGCGTCTCGCGCGCGACCATTCGGTCACGAGTGACCAGCGGAGCATGGGTGCGCAGAGGGCGCGCCATCATCATCCCCGAGGCGAGCACCGAGGGAGACCTGCAAAGGGCGTGGGTGATGCAGTGCAATGCATCTCCGCAGGCGGTCGTCTCGGGGCCTATCGCCTGGCGTCTGCAGGGATGGCGCATCCCCGGTCCCGAGTGGATCGTCGCCGACGTCACCCACCAGCGCGTGTCGGTCCCTGGCGTGACCGTCGTACGTCGCCCAGCGGGCAGGTTCACCACCGCCGCGGATGGATTGCGCCTGGCCCACCTCAGGGATGCTCTGGCGGACACCCTCATTGCTGTGGACTGGACCAGGGCCTGCGCTGTCGTGGACCTTGTGTTCCAGGCTAGGGTCGCCGACCTGTCGGACCTCGAATCGATCGTGCGCGAGCGGGCCGGCCGGGGCTGTCGCGGAGCGGCTCAGCTCAGGCGCCTGTTGCAGCGCATGGCCGCCGGGTCCAAATCCGAGGCCGAGCAGAGGATGGGGCGCCTGCTGCACCGTTCCGGCACCGGTCCGTGGATTGCCAATCACCCACTGCGTGACGATCTTGGCCACCTGGTCGCTGAGATTGACTTCGCGATGCCGCTGCTACGTATCGCCATCGAGGTCGATGGGCGTGCCTTCCACTCCGATCGGCGTTCCTTCGAGGGCGATCGGCGGCGCCAGAATCGTCTGGTGCTCGACGGCTGGCTGGTGCTGCGGTTCACGTGGGAGCAGATCACGCGCAATCCCGAGGAGGTCATCGCCGCCGTCCTGGCCGCCGTCCAGCACCGCACGGCGCGAACTTCGGGCTGGATGGGTACCTAAGGTGCACATCCAGCCCTAAGTAGAGGGCTAGTCGGGCTCGGTCTCGAACCAGCGAGGGCTGGTGGACGCCGGCGGATAGAACGCGGCGCGCTGCAGGATGAGCGACGGCCCGTCGCGGCGCGCCGATTCGGCCAGGGCGGCTTGCAGCGTCGCCCCGTCGTGCACCTCGGTGAAGGGGATGCCGAACGACTGGGCGAGCAGCCCCCAGTCGGGAGTGACAAGGTCCACGCCGCGTTCGTCGTGGCCGAAGACCTTCTGGTCGAAGCGCAGCATGCCGTAGCCGCCGTCGTCGACGACGATCAACGTGATCGGGAGCTTCTCCTGCACGTACGTCGCCAGCTCACCCAGGCCAAACATCGGACCGCCGTCGCCGCAGACGGCGAGGGTGCGGATGCCTGCGGCCGCAGGACCGATGGCCGCGTGAAGTGCGAAGCCGAGCGTGCCCCAGCCCACGGGATTGAGCAGGCGCCGGCGTCGTGGCTGCACCGCGTGGCTGCTTGTCCAATAGCCCGGGATGCACATGTCGGTGACGACGACCGCATCGGACGGCCAGGTCTCGACCGCTTCGACGAACTCGACGGCGGCGGCGGTGCGCTCGTCGGCCTTGACGCGAGTGCGGATGGCCTCGCGCAGCGACAGCTGATTCCACGGCTGACGATCGACGTCGCCGATGGATTCCTCGAGCGCCCCCAGGGTCGCCATGAGGTCGGCGCGCACGAGCACGTCCCAGTCGATGGTGCGCGGCAGCTCATCTCCGAGGCCGACAGCGGCGGTGCGCGCAGGCAGCGGCATCTTCCAGTTCTTGGTGTTCATGGCGTCGAAGCCGGAGCCGACAACCAGCAGGAGGTCTGCACCGCCGATGAGCGCACCCACCTCGGGCTCGTGCACCGACGTCTCGACCGTGAGCGGATGCCCCGCCATCACACCGCGCCCGGCGTACGTCGTCACCACGGGTGCGCCGAGCCGCTCAGCCAGAGCCATCACGGCGCGATCGCCAGCGTCGCCGCACTGCGTCACGCCGCCGCCCGCCCAGATCACGACGCGCGGGCACGCGCGAATCAGTTCCGCGAGGCGGGCCACGTCGTCGACCATCGGCTGCGGCGGCGCCGGTGCCGCGGGCACGTCGGGCAGCGGTCCGGTCCACGGGGCGCCGAGGATGTCGGAGGGCACGCCGAGGTACGCCGGCTGCCCGGGCCAGGACTCCGCGCGCGCAAGCGCAGTGGCGAGCTCAGTGAGCGCCTGCTCGGCCGACGTGACCGTGACCGCGCGCACCCCGAATGCCGCGAATGGCGCGGCCTGGTCGGGCATCTCGTGCAAGATCCCGCGCGGTCCGTCGGCGTGGCGCAGGGCCGTCGAGACATCGCTGGAGATCAGCAGGATCGGGGAGCCGCTGACGCAGGCCTCGCCGAACGCGGCGATCCCGTTGACGGCCCCCGGGCCGGTCGTGGAGAAGGCCACGCCCAGGCGGCCGGTGGCACGCGCATAGCCGTCGGCGGCGTAGACCGCCGCCTGCTCATGGCGCACGCCGACAACGCGCACGGGAGCCTCGGTCGACCAGAAGGCGAGGTTGTGCACGCCGGGCAGGCCGAACACGACAGGGATCTCGCGAGAGGCCACCAGGTCGAGCATGGCCGTCCCGACACTGCGTTGCGCACTCACGCGGCAAGCCTGTCAGAGCCGGGCCGTGACGGTGGGTCGGGGCTCGCGCCGAGCACGGACCGCCCGGTGGGAGGATCGGCGCATGACGACCTACACCTCCCGCAATCCCGCGCGCTTCGACGACATCGTGACCGAGGTCCCGCTCGCCACGACGGCCGACGTCGTGGCCGCCTGCCAGGCCGCCAAGGACGCGCAGGCGGGCTGGGCTGCGGTGCCCGCACCGGCGCGCGGCCGCGTGATCGCGCAGGTCGGACGTCTCTTCGAGTCCAATAAGGAGGCGCTGTCCAAGCTCGTCACCCGCGAGATGGGCAAGGTCTACGCCGAGGCGCTCGGCGACGTGCAAGAGGTCATCGACACGTGCGACTTCTTCCTGGGCGAGGGACGCCGCCTCTACGGCCAGACCGTGCCGAGCGAAATGCCCAATAAGCAGCTCTTCACGTTCCGCGTGCCGGTCGGCACCGCCATGATCATCACCGCCGGCAACTTTCCCGCGGCCGTGCCGTCCTGGTACATCATCCCGGCGCTCGTGACGGGCAACACGATCGTATGGAAGCCCGCCGAACAGACGGCAGCGATCGCTCACGCCATGGCGGAGATCTTCTACGCCGGCGGAGTTCCGCGCGATGTCCTCAAGGTCGTCATCGCCGATGGCCCGACGACGTACGACGGCCTGGAGACCGCCCTGCAGAAGGGACTGGTCAACAAGGTCGGCTTCACCGGCAGCACCGAGGTCGGCCGCAGGCTCGGCGAACTCGCGGGGCGGCACCTGCAGTCGCCCTGCCTCGAGCTCGGCGGCAAGAACCCCATGGTCGTCATGCCCGACGCCAACATCGACCTCGTCGTCGAGGGTGCGCTCTTCGCCGGATTCGGCACCGCGGGCCAGCGGTGCACCTCGCTCGGCACCCTGTGGGTGCACCGCGCCATCTACGACGCCGTGCGCGAGCGCTACGTGCACGCGGTGGAGAACGCCATCGTGGGCGATCCGATGCAGGGCGTGCTCTACGGACCGATGATCGACGAGAAGTACCTCGCTAATCACGAGAAGCACCTCGCGCTCATCCAGGACCACCAGACCGTCTATGGCTCCACCGCCATCGGCCGGATCACCTCGCACAACCCCCGCCGCGGATTCGTGGGTGATCCTGATGCCGGCTGGTACGCCCACCCGACCATCGTCGACGGCATCCGTGCGGGTGACGCGCTCTACGACACTGAGACCTTCGGGCCGCTCGTCGGCATGGGTGTCTTCGACACCCTCGACGAGGCCATCGAGCTGTCCA
>CAINGG010000263.1 GCA_903848435.1 uncultured Actinomycetes bacterium
AGGCCATTGCGGCGGCCGTCCGGGCGAGCCTCGCCCTCGACTAACCCTTAACCCACCGTCACCGCGTACCCTGGCACCCATGTGCGGGATCGTGGGCTACGTCGGCGAGAAGCAGGCGCTGGAAGTCGTCGTCGAGGGCCTTCGCCGCTTGGAGTACCGCGGCTACGACTCCGCCGGGGTGGCCATCGTCGCCGGCGATCGGCTGGAAACGCGCAAGAAGGCGGGCAAGCTCGCCAACCTCGAGAGCCTGCTGGGCGAGGATCCCCTCGAGGCTGCCACCCTCGGCATCGGCCACACCCGGTGGGCCACGCACGGTGGGCCCACCGACAGCAATGCCCACCCGCACGTCAGCGAGGACGGCCGGGTGGCCGTGATCCACAACGGCATCATCGAGAACTTCGCCGAGCTGCGCGAGGAGCTCACGGCGGCGGGCGTCGTCCTGTCGTCCGAGACCGACACCGAAGTGGTCGCGCACCTGCTCGCCGCCGAACTGCCCGTGGCGGGGGGAGACCTAGCCGAGGCGATGCGACGCACCTGTCGCCGCCTCGATGGCGCTTTCACGCTGGTGGCGGTCGTGGCTGACGACAACGACGTGGTCGTCGCCGCACGCCGCAACTCCCCGCTCGTGGTCGGGCTCGGTGAAGGCGAGAACTTCCTTGCCTCCGATGTCGCGGCGTTCGTCTCGCACACGCGCAACGCGCTCGAGCTCGGGCAGGACCAGGTGGTGCAGATCTCCCGCGAGGGGGTCGTCATCACCGACTTCGACGGCGTCCCCGTCGAGGCCACCCCCTTCACGGTCACGTGGGATGCCGCCCAGGCCGAGAAGGGCGGCTACGACCTCTTCATGCTCAAGGAGATCGCCGAGCAGCCCAAGGCCGTGGCCGATGCCCTGCGCGGTCGCGTCGGCAAGGACGGTCGACTGCACCTCGACGAGATGCGCCTCTCCGACGCCGACCTGCGCGAGATCGACAAGATCGTGGTCGTCGCGTGCGGCACGGCCTATCACGCCGGCCTTGTCGCGAAGTACGCGATCGAGCACTGGACACGCATTCCCGTCGATGTCGAGCTCGCCAGCGAGTTCCGCTACCGCGACCCCATCGTCGATCCGCGCACGCTGACCATCGCGATCTCGCAATCGGGCGAGACCATGGACACGCTGATGGCGCTGCGGCATGCGCGCGAGCAGGGGTCCAAGGCCCTGGCCATCTGCAACACGGTCGGCTCCACGATCCCGCGCGAGTGCGATGCGGTGCTCTATACCTATGCGGGCCCCGAGATCGCCGTGGCGTCGACCAAGGCCTTCCTCACGCAGATCATCGCCGCCTATCTCGTCGGCCTCTACCTCGCCCAGGTGCGCGGCAATATGTTCGGTGATGAGATCCGCGGCATCCTCACTGATCTGTCCGACATGCCGCAGGCCGTCGACCTCGTGCTCGACACCAGTGAGGGCGTGCAGGCGCTTGCCCGCGAGCTTGCCGATGCCACATCGGTCCTCTTCATCGGCCGCCACGTCGGCTACCCCGTGGCCCTGGAGGGCGCGCTCAAGCTCAAGGAACTCGCCTACATGCATGCCGAGGGGTTCGCCGCCGGTGAGCTCAAGCACGGCCCGATCGCGCTGATCGAGGAGGGCGTGCCGGTCATCTGCATCGTGCCCTCACCCCGTGGCCGCGCGGTCCTGCACGACAAGATCGTGTCCAATATCCAGGAGGTCCGCGCCCGCGGTGCGCGCACGATCGTGGTGGCCGAGGAGGGCGACGAGAGCGTCACCCCCTACGCCGACTACGTCATTCGCGTGCCGATCGTGCCGACGCTGATGCAGCCGCTCGTGTCGACGGTGCCACTCCAGGTCTTCGCGTGTGCGATGGCGACGGTCAAGGGCCATGACGTTGACCAGCCGCGCAACCTCGCCAAGTCCGTCACCGTGGAGTGATGCCGTCGTGAACGGCGTCTACTCAGTCGCACAGGTGCGCCTGGCCGAGGAACAGCTCATGGCCACTCTGCCCGACGGTGCGCTCATGGAACGAGCGTCTGCCGGGCTCGCGGATATCTGCGCAGCGCTGCTCGACGATGCGGGTCCCGGCGTGCGCAAGGCGCGTGTCGCAATCCTCGTGGGCAGCGGCAACAACGGGGGCGACGCCCTCTACGCGGGGGCGCTGCTGGCCGATCGAGGTGCTCGCGTGCAGGCCATCGCGCTCGGTGACCGGGTGCACGCTGGCGGTCGCGATGCCCTCGTGCACGCCGGGGGGCGCCTGCTCCAGGCGCAGGACACCCTTGCGGCCTCCGAGGTGTTGGTGGACGCCGACCTGGTGCTCGACGGGATCGTCGGAATCGGCGGGACGGGCGCGCTGCGTCCGCTGGCCACCGAACTCGTCCACGCGGCCGCCGAAGGAGGTGCCCTGATCGTCGCCGTCGACATCCCGTCAGGGGTGGATGCCGACACGGGGGCGGTGGCCGATGCCGTGGCGGCTGTCGATGCTGATGTGACCGTCACCTTCGGTTGCCTGAAGCCCGGGCTGCTCCTGGCACCCGGGCGCTCGCACTCGGGAGCGGTGATGCTGGTCGATATCGGGCTCGGCGAGACGCTGCCGATGGCTACCGTGCACGTGCTCGACGACGACGACATAGCTGAGACGGTTCCCGAGCCAGCACATGATGACTACAAGTACTCGCGGGGCGTGGCGGGCGTTGCGGCAGGCTCTCCTCACTATCGCGGTGCCGCCCTGATGACGACCGCGGGCGCGCGGCTCGGGGGCGCCGGGATGGTGCACGTCCTCGATCGGTGCGATGGCGTGGCTGCGATGGTGATCGACCACTTCTGGGACGTCGTGACATCCACCGATGCCCCATCGTCGACGCCCCGGGTCGGTGCCTGGACCGTGGGACCGGGACTCGGTGAGGGCCCTGCCGATGGCGCGACCCTGGACTCCGTGCTCGCGGTCACGGGCCCCGTGGTGGTCGATGCTGCCGGCCTGCGCCTGCTCGCTCAGTCAGGTGCCCATGCGCCCCTGCAGCGCCGCCATGCCGCCGGCCAGTGCACGGTGCTCACCCCCCACGAGGGCGAGTTTGCTGCCCTCGGCTACGACTGCGGCACCGGCTCGGCGCAGGATCGACTGGGTGCGGCCTTGCGCGCCGCGCGTGAACTCAAGGCCGTCATCGTCTTGAAGGGGCCGGGCACCGTCGTGGCCTCGCCGAGCGGTGCGGCGTACATCGACACACGCGGCGGACCCGAACTCGGCACGGCGGGCAGCGGTGACGTGCTCGCCGGGCTCCTTGGTTCCATGCTCGCCTCGCACGCGGCGCGGGAGAACGTCGGTGACGACGATGCCGCGCGGATCGCCGCGGCGGGCGTCGCCATCCACGGTGCAGCCGGCGTCCTCGCCGGGAGCGCCGGGCATCCCGTCACCGCCATGGACATCATCGACGCCTTGCCGGAGGCGATCGCCGCGTTCCGGCGTGGGACAGCGCCATGACAGCGTCGGGCAGCCACGAGCGCGCTGAGGCCGTGATCGACCTCACGGCCGTACGCGACAACCTGCGGGCCGTCATGTCGACCCTGCCCGGCGTCCAGTCCATGGCGGTCGTCAAGGCAGACGCCTACGGTCACGGTGCTGTCCCGGTGGCCCGTGCCGCACGCGAGGCCGGCGCGAACTGGCTCGGGGTGGCCCTTCCGGAGGAGGCTCTGGCGTTGCGCGATGCCGGTGACACCGGTCCGATCCTGGCGTGGCTGCTGGTGCCTGGCGATCCGGGGATCTCAGCCGCGATCGATCGCGATGTTGATCTGGGCACCGGGGCGTCGTGGGCTCTCGACGAGATGGCCGCGGCCGCTCGCAGGGTCGGCAGACGCGCACGCGTGCACCTGAAGGTGGATACCGGATTGGGCAGGGGCGGCAGCCCGCCGCATGAGTGGCCGGATCTCTTCGCGCAGGCGCAGGCACTGAGTGACGCCATCGATGTCGTGGGCATCTGGTCGCACCTGGCCTGCGCCGATGAGCCGAGTCACCCCCACAATGACGCGCAGCTTGCCGCTTTCCATCAGGCCCTCGCGATGGCCACGTCACTGGGAGTCCAGCCCCAGATTCGACACCTAGCGTCCAGTGGCGCCGCGCTGTCGCGACCGGACATGGCCTTCGATCTCGTCCGCCTGGGCATCATCACCTACGGCGTTACTCCCGGGCCGCAGATCGGACCTCCCTGGCCGCAGGGCCTGCCCATCCGCGCGGCGATGTCGGTCCGCGCCCGCATTGCGACCGTCAAGCGAGTCCCGGCCGGGCACGGAGTGTCGTACGGGCTCACATGGACAGCCCCGACCGAGACATCTCTCGCGCTGCTGCCCCTCGGCTATGCCGATGGCCTACCGCGCACCACCCGTGGAGCCCAGGTCCAGATCTCCGGACGGCGCTACCCCATCGTGGGTCGCATCGCGATGGACCAGTGCGTCGTCGACATCGGCGATGCGCCCATCGAGGCCGGTGCAGAGGCGATCGTCTTCGGCGCGGGGGAGTCCGGGGAGCCCACCGCCGAGGACTGGGCGGCC
>CAINGG010000264.1 GCA_903848435.1 uncultured Actinomycetes bacterium
AGGCGCTGTCCGTCGCGCTTATGCCGGCTGTACCAGACCAGGTTGGGGCCGGCCCACTCGCAGATGACGACGTCTGCCCACTGCGCCATGTCGCGGCTGACCTGCTCGTCGTGGGTCGACAGGCTGCTCCACGCGTCGAGTCGCACCTCGATGCCTGGCACCGAGCGGAGATGATCGAGCAATCGGCTGAAGAACTTGAGGTCGTGGCTGGCAACGCAGACGCGCAAAGGGCGGGTTCGGCTGGCCAGCGCGGTCGGCTCGGGCGGGAAGGCTCGCGCCAGGAGTTCGGCCAGACGCTCGGCCGAAGCCTGCATTCCGAAGGGCCGGGCGCCCGCGGCCATGGCGGTGAGGGCAAAGTCGTAGGCGGACGTGTCGCTCAGCGCCACGGTGACCGCGGCGACGATGTCACCTTCGTTAGCCACGAAGAAGGGGTAATCGGCGCCCAGGAGATGCTCATGCATCGGCGTTCGATTCAGCAGGGCGGGCACGCCGAGGGCGCCGAATTCAAGGACCTTGGTGGAGAGCTCGAGGCTCGCATCCATGTCGGGATCGCGCCAGGACAGGCCGAGGTCCGCTGATGCGGTGAGTTGCATGGCGTCCTGACGAGACATTCCTCCGTGCCAGATGACGCCCGGGCTTGCCTCGAGCGCTTCGCGCATGCGACCGGACCAGCCCGGATCGTCGGGGACGTCGTGGATCTTGTCGCCGATCATGTGCAGCTCGGCGTTGATCCCGCGCTCGGCCAGTAGTGCGGGCAGAGCCGTCATCTGAAGGGTGTTCCACAAGGGTGCGAACTTGCCGGTGTAGACGAGGCGCACTGCCCCGTCGCGACCGGCGAGCAGCGCGCGCACCGGCAGTGCGAAGGCGGGCTCGGGGACGACGGGACTCCACAGGACCGATCGGCCGCATGCTGCGGGCACGGTCGCCTCGAGTAGGTCGCGGAGTTCCTCCGTCTGGCACAGCATGAAGCGGCTTGCCTCGGCTATCGACTCCAGCTGCTCCTGTGTCTCGGGCAGCATCTCCAGTGGTGACTGCGGGATGTCGGTGAGATAGGTCCAGAGCCGGCCCGAGAGCGAGCTGGCTGCCGCCGCGGTGACGAGGCGAAGCCCGCGCACCACGACGAGGTCGGCAGGGTCCTGCGCATCGAGGTCCTCCAGCAGGCGCACCGCTTCCGGCACGGTCAGGGGACTGCCCCCTGGCGTGAGCGACTCGCTGAAGGGATCGACCACGCGCACTCCGGTGAGTGAGCGGAGCGGGTCGACGAGTCGCGCGGTCTCGACCGGCGCTTTGAGCAGGACGCGCACGGAGACGCCGCATCGCGACAGTGCCTCGGCCATGGACTGCACCCAGATCGCCGATCCGTCGAGGATGTTGAGGTTGACGTCGCCGTAGACGATGGCGCGAAGTTGGCGAGTCACGTGACGCTCCAGAGGGCTGCGTCGCTGTGCCGTGCTCGTGGCGGGAGAGCGCCGATGCGCTCGGAGAGGAGGTCGGCTAGGGCATGCGGGTCTGACAGGTCGACCTGCGCGGCCACGAGGGGAGCGCCGGCGGCGAGCGCGAGCTCATCGCGCGTGCGCGCTCCCTCGGCGGTGATGACCGCGATGCCGTGGTCGTCGAGAGAGTCGCGGGCGCGATCGGAGATCCGATGGGTGACCAGGACCTCGCGAGGGCGCCACGACTGGAGGAGCACGGCATCGACGTCAGGGTCGCTCGTGGCCAGTGCCACGTCCCAGCAGGCGATCGGCCTTCCGCGCAGGCCAAGGCGGCTGGCCAGGTCCTGCAGCGCCACGGGAGCCGAAGCCTGCACGACGATCTCGCGGAGGAGGCTGCGCCTTTCCTCGTCGGTCAGTGCCACGCGCGCTGACGCCAGGGCCGCGACGATGTCGTCATGGTCGTCCACCACGATCTGGGCCCAGGCGGCGCGCGAGAGAAGGCGGGCAAGGTCTCCGTCACGACCGCCGACGAGTCGCCGCCCCGACGCCAGGATGCCCAGGCTGCCGGGGGCGGCGCCGACGGTCCCCTCGGCGACGCGGAGCGGCGAGGCGATGCCGAAGGCGGCGGTTGAGACGGCAGAGCGGCGCGCTGCGACTACCGGCATGCGCGGATCGGGCGACACCGTGTCGATGCCCGCGGAACGCAGCGCGCGAGCCAGAGTCCCGGCAAGGGCGCGATCGGCCAGAGGTGCCCGCGGGTCCGCGAGAGGGTCAGGGCCGACGACGACGGCACGGTCGTCACGGCCGGCAGCGACGCTGGACCACGCGGCGGGGTCGATGCCCGGCTGCCACGGGTTGTCG
>CAINGG010000265.1 GCA_903848435.1 uncultured Actinomycetes bacterium
ATCCTGGCGTGTGCGCGAGCCGTTGACCGTCACGAGCTCGTCGTAGGGGAAGGCCTCCTGCGGGTAGTGGTAGTGCGCGCGCATCCAGGCATGCGACGGCGTCGCATCGTCGTACCACCAGTACTCCTTGACGTCCTCGCCATGGTTGCCCTGCCATCCATCCAGCCCAAAGAAGCGCTCCTTCAGGTGCGAGTCACGGCCATTCCACAGGGCCAGGGACAAGGTCATGTCCTGGTTGAGGTCGCAGATGCCGAGCAGGCCGTCCTCGTTCCAGCGGAAGGTCCGCGAACGAGCGTGGTCGTAGGGGAAGTAGCGCCAGGCGTCACCGTCGTCGGAGTAGTCCTCGCGGACGGTGCCCCAGCCGCGTTCGGCCAGATAGGGGCCCCACTGGTACCACGGCCCCGCCTCCTCAGGTCCGAACCGGTAGTCGCCGCACTGCGCCATGCGCGCGGCTTCGCCGGACGGCTGAGGCTCGGTCATGGCCCGATCCTGCCCCATCGCCCGTCCGCACACGCGAGTGCCGGGACGGACGGGCGGTTGACCGCCCCACGAGCGGACACCCGAGCGGGACTTCGGTAGCGTCCAGGTGTCCGCGCATAAGGAGGGGCACATGCGAGCCAGCCGGGCCGTCGGGGCCGTCGCGATTGCCGTCGCGCTTGCGCTGGGGGTGGCCTCACCGGCCATGGCCAAGGACCTGCCCGCAGATCTGCCCCTTCGGTACCACGACAAGAGCCAGACCGTCGCCAAGGTGCAGTACCGCCTTGACTGGCTCGGCTACGACATGCGCCACAAGGAACTCGACAACGACTTCTATGGTCGCTCCACGATCGCGGCCGTGAAGGACTTCCAGCGCAAGTTCTTCCTCCCGATCACCGGCAAGGTCAACAAGGACACCTGGAAGAAGCTCGACGACGTCGGTGACAACGTCGGGGACCTGCCCAAGGCCTGCCTCACCGAGCGTCAGGTCATCTGCATCGACAAGACCGCCAAGGTGCTGCGCTACGTGCTCAAGAAGAAGGTGGTGCAGACACTCGATGTCAGGTTCGGCGTGCCCGGCCTCGACACTCCCACCGGTGATTTCCGCGTCTACTACAAGGACCGCTACGCCACCTCTGGCATCAACGGTCCCGATCAACCGCGTGCACCGATGCCGTATGCGCTCTTCTTCAATGGCGACATAGCCGTCCACTACTCGCCGACGTTCGCCGCGAGCGGCTACTACCCCGGGGGCGGATCCCACGGTTGCGTCAATGTCGCCGACCTCCAAGGGGTGTCCTGGCTCTTCGACCAGATCCCCGTCGGCACGCGGGTCTACGTCTACTGGGGCTAGTCAGCACGTGATTGACTGCGAGGCGTGAGCGCCCCGATCCGCGTCCTGCTCCTGGGCTACGGCCTCGCCGGCCGCATCTTCCATGGCCGTCTCATCACCGCCGAGCCCGATATGCAGGTCACCGGCATCGTGACGACCGATCCCGAGAGACGGGCCCAGGCCCAGGCCGACATGCCCGATGCGCGGATCTACGACTCGCTCGAGCAGGCCCTGCAGTCATCGGGCGATTTCGACCTCGTGGTCGTCGCCACGGCCAACTCCGCGCACGTTCCGCAGGCCACGGCTGCCCTGGACCACGGCCTGCCCGTCGTCGTCGACAAGCCGCTGGCGGGCACCGCCGCGCAGGCCCAACGGCTCGTCGACCTGGCGGAGGGACGCGGCCTGCAGCTGCATGTCTTCCAGAACCGGCGATGGGATTCCGAGATCCTCACTGCCCGCCGACTCATCGACGACGGCACGCTCGGGCGCGTCCACCGGCTCGAGTCCCGCTTCGAGCGCTGGCGGCCGCAGCCCAAGGGCGGCTGGCGCGAGACGGGCGGTGCGGATGACCTGCCGGGCCTGCTCTACGACCTGGGTGCGCACCTGGTCGACCAGGCGCTCCATCTGCTCGGCCCCGTCGAGGCGGTCGTCGCGAGCGTACGCGCGGTCCGCGACGGCATGCAGACCGATGACGACACACAGGTCATGCTGTGGCACACCTCAGGCGCCCTCAGCATCCTCAGTGTGAGCTCGGTCGCCGGCAGCATCGAGCCCCGCCTGCGCGTCCTCGGGACCCGCGGGTCACTGGAGATCACCGGATTGGACACGCAGGAGGACGCCTTGCGTGCCGGGGCCTCCCCACTCGATGCCGACTGGGGTATCGAGGCGGGCCCGGCATACCTCGTCACGGCCGATGATCCGCGGCCGCGCGCCATCGACCGGGATCGCGGCGCGTGGGCGACGTACTACCGCGGCGTGGCCATGGCCCTGAGGGGCAAAGCAACGGCGCCGGTCGACGCTCGTGATGTCGTGGCCAACCTGCGGGTCATCGAGGCGGCAGCGCAATCAGCCCGCGATCGTGCCGTCGTGGTGCTCGACCCGCCGGCGTCGCACGTCTAGCAGGCGCGCTCCAGGCGCGACAGCACACCGACCGGGTCGGCGAGCAGGCCGTTGAAGGCGAGTTCAGACGCGCCGATGAGCGTGCCCTCCGCGCCCAGCGCGGCACACATGATGCGCGCCTGCTCGCGCGGCGCGGGAAGCGCCCCATCGACGAAGCGTTCGATGACCTCTGGCTGCGCGTCGTAGATGGCGCCGAGATGGCCGCCCAGCACGATCACCTCGGGATTGGCGATGTTGACCAGGCTCGCGAGACCGACGCCGAGCCACCTCGCCACCTCCACGAGCGCGCTGCTGGCACGCTCGTCACCAGCCGCGGCGCGCGCGAGCGCCTCGTCGATGTCGGAAGCACCGGACGCGCGCACGATGGCGTCCTGTCCGATCTCGGTCTCCCAGCAGCCCACAGCCCCGCAGCGGCATACCTGGCCGGCGGGATTGACCCGCATGTGGCCGACCTCGCCGCCGTAACCGCCGGCCCCGACGAGCGGTCGCCCGTCGATGAGCAGGCCGCCGCCGATACCGACGTCGCCGCTGAGGTAGATCACATTGTCGGCGTCGGCGGCAGCGCCGCGCATCTGCTCGGCGAGTACGCCGAGGTCCGAGTCGTTGCGCACCGCGACGGGCCGGGCTCCCCCGAAGCTCGAGCCGAATGACTCCTCGACAAGGTCACCGAGCGGCACATCGACCCAGCCGAGGTTGGGCGCGAAGCGCACGAGGCCATCGTGCGTGCGGACAACGCCGGGTACGCCGATGCCGGTGCCCACCCAGGTGGTGAGGCCCGGGCCCTCCGCGATGACCTGTCGCGAGATCTCGCACACCTGAGCGAGGAGATCCCGCTCAGACGCCCCGGCATGGCGCTGCTCTCGACGGGAGAAGACGGCGCCACCGAGGCCGACAACCGCTGCCACGGTGCGCTCAACCCTCATGTCGAGGGCGAGGACGGTGGCGGCCTCGGCAACGGGCTCGACTCGCAGCGAAGGGCGCCCAACGCCGCCACTCACGCCCGCTGACTCGCGCGCGAGCCCGAGATCGACGAGTTCGGAGACCAGGTCGCCGACCGTGCTGCGATTGAGTCCGGTCGTCGCCACGATCTGGGAGCGCGACTGCGCCCCGCGCCTGTGCAGCAGCGTCAGCACGAGGGACAGGTTGGA
>CAINGG010000266.1 GCA_903848435.1 uncultured Actinomycetes bacterium
GGATCTGTTTCGGGAACCAGATGCTCGGCCGCGCTCTCGGCCTCGAGACCTACAAACTGCGGTTCGGCCATCGGGGGATCAACCAGCCGGTCAAGGATCTGACGACGGGAAAGGTCGAGGTCACGGCCCACAACCACGGCTTCGCCGTCGCGGCGCCCCTCGACGGGCCCTTCGAGACCCCGTTCGGCCCCGCCGAGGTCTCCCACGTCTGCCTCAACGACGATGTGGTCGAGGGGCTGCGACTGCTGGACGGTCGCGCCTTCAGCGTCCAGTACCACCCCGAGGCCGCCGCGGGCCCCCACGACTCCGCCTACCTGTTCGACCGATTCTGCGACGTGATGGGAGGGCGATGACATGCCCCTGAGGAACGACATCCGATCCGTCCTCGTCATCGGGTCCGGCCCGATCGTGATCGGCCAGGCGTGCGAGTTCGACTACTCGGGCACGCAGGCCTGTCGCGTGCTCAAGGCCGAGGGCATCCGAGTCATTCTCGTCAACTCCAACCCCGCCACGATCATGACCGATCCGGAGTTCGCCGACGCCACCTACGTCGAGCCGATCACGCCCGCGTTCGTCGAGAAGATCATCGCCAAGGAGAGGCCGGACGCGCTGCTGCCCACCCTGGGCGGCCAGACGGCACTCAACACCGCGATCGCGCTTCATCACGCGGGCGTTCTCGAGCGTTACGGCGTCGAGTTGATCGGTGCCGACGTCGATGCCATCGAGCGGGGGGAGAATCGCGAGAAGTTCCGCCAGATCGTGAGCGAGATCGGTGCCGAGAGCGCACGGTCGGCCATTTGCCACAGTCTCGACGACTGCCTGGCCGCCGTCGACGACTTGGGTTATCCGGTGGTCGTCCGCCCCTCCTTCACCATGGGCGGCGCAGGATCGGGGATGGCCTACGACGAGGACGACCTGCGTCGCATCGCCGGCCTCGGCCTGCAGGCGAGCCCCAGCACCGAGGTCCTGCTCGAGGAGTCGATCCTCGGGTGGAAGGAGTACGAACTCGAGCTCATGCGCGATCGCCACGACAACGTGGTGGTCATCTGCTCCATCGAAAACCTCGATCCCATGGGCGTGCACACGGGCGACTCCATCACCGTCGCCCCCGCTCTCACCCTCACTGACCGCGAGTACCAGCACATGCGCGACGTCGCGATCGACATCATCCGGGCCGTCGGCGTGGATACGGGCGGATGCAACATCCAGTTCGCGGTCAATCCCGCGGATGGGCGCCTCATCGTCATCGAGATGAATCCCCGGGTGTCGCGATCGTCCGCCCTGGCGTCCAAGGCCACGGGGTTCCCCATCGCCAAGATCGCCGCCAAGCTCGCGGTCGGCTACACCCTCGATGAAATCCCCAACGACATCACCCAGGAGACGCCGGCGTCGTTCGAGCCCACCCTCGATTACATCGTGGTGAAGATCCCGCGCTTCGCGTTCGAGAAGTTCCCGCAGGCCGATCCGGTGCTCACGACCACGATGAAATCGGTGGGGGAGGCCATGGCGATCGGCCGCAACTTCACCGAGGCGCTGCAGAAGGCCCTGCGGTCGCTTGAGCGCAAGGAGGCGCCCTTTAGCTGGGCGGGAGACCGCGGTGCGGTCGATGTCGGGGCCGAGGTCGATGCGGCGCGAACCCCCCACGACGGGCGCCTCGCCAATGTGCAGCGGGCTCTCTGGGCCGGTGCGTCCATCGAGGAACTCCACGACGCCACCGGCATAGACCCGTGGTTCCTCGCGCAGATCGCCATCCTCAACGACCTCGCCGAGCAGTTGCGCGATGCCGACGAACTCGATGCGGACATCGTGCGAGTGGCCAAGCGGCACGGCTTCTCGGACCGCCAGATCGCCGAGATCCGGGGCACCTCCGAGCGCGAGGTGCGCCGCATGCGCCACGACCTGGGCATACGCCCGGTCTACAAGACCGTCGACACCTGTGCCGCCGAGTTCGCCGCGCGCACGCCCTATCACTACTCGTCGTACGACGAGGAGTCCGAAGTCGAGCCCGGCCGTGCGCCCAAGGTGATCATCCTCGGCTCGGGGCCCAATCGCATCGGCCAGGGCATCGAGTTCGACTACTCGTGCGTCCACGCGGCGATGACCTTGCGAGAAGCCGGCTACGAGACCGTCATGGTCAACTGCAATCCCGAGACGGTCTCGACCGACTACGACACCTCGGATCGCCTCTACTTCGAGCCGCTCACGCTTGAGGATGTCCTCGAGGTCGTCCATGCCGAGGCGCAGGCGGGCGAAGTGGTCGGCGTCATCGTGCAATTGGGCGGCCAGACCCCGCTTGGCCTGGCGCAGGCGCTCAAGGACGAGGGCGTGCCCATTGTCGGCACCCCACCCGAGTCGATCCACCTCGCCGAGGAGCGCGGTGCTTTCGGCGACCTACTCACGCGCGCCGGGCTGCCCGCGCCGCGATTCGGCACGGCCTTTTCCTTCGAGGAGGCGCGCGCCATCGCCAACGAGATCGGCTATCCGGTGCTCGTGCGGCCGTCCTACGTCCTGGGCGGGCGCGGCATGGAAATCGTCTACGACGAGGAGATGCTGCGCGATTACCTCGGCCGTGCTGCGCAGATCAATCCTGAGCACCCGGTCCTGGTCGATCGCTTCCTGGACGACGCCATCGAGATCGATGTGGACGCCCTCTACGACGGACACGACCTCTTCCTGGGCGGCGTGATGGAGCACATCGAGGAGGCGGGCATCCACTCCGGAGACTCGGCGTGCACGCTGCCTCCGGTCTCGCTCGGTCCGCAGGAGATCGAGCGCATTCGCGAATCGACGCGCGCGATCGCCGACGGCGTCGGGGTGCGCGGGCTGCTCAACGTCCAGTACGCCCTGGTCGGGGGAGTGCTGCACGTGCTCGAGGCCAACCCACGTGCTTCGCGCACCGTGCCGTTCGTGTCGAAGGCGACTGCCGTGCCCCTTGCCAAGGCGGCGGCGCGCGTCATGCTGGGCACCACCATCAGCGCACTGCGCGAGCAGGGCGTGCTGCCACGACACGGCGACGGCGGCACGCTTCCGCCGGGCGGCCCCATCACCGTCAAGGAGGCGGTGCTGCCCTTCGGCCGGTTCCACGGCGTCGACACCGTCCTGGGCCCGGAGATGCGCTCCACCGGCGAGGTCATGGGCATCGATAGCGAGTTCGGCACGGCGTTTGCCAAGTCCCAGAACGCC